>JAQVQL010000070.1 GCA_028701595.1 Herbinix sp. | reverse complement strand
AGATGAAGAGATTGGTGATAAAATGCCGAATGATCAAGAAAAGTTCAAGGTTTTACTTAGGACGAACGGGCTTAAGGTAACAAGTCAAAGAATTGCGATATTGGAAGTGTTGAACAATCGGCCGGGAAAACACATGACAGCAGAGGAAATTTATGATTGTGTCAGAAAAGAATACCCGGATATTGGTTTGGCAACTGTTTATCGGACAATTCAAATGTTGTCGGAATTAAGTCTTATTGATAAACTTAATTTGGATGATGGGTATGTAAGATATGAAATTGGCGCTAAGAACCATGAAAATAGCAGCCACCATCACCATCATTTGATATGCCTTGAATGTGGAAATATTTATGCTTTTCAGGATGATCTGCTTGAGAATCTAGAGAATAGAATTCATGAAACTCTGGGATTTGAGGTGTCTGATCATGAGGTCAAGCTTTACGGACTCTGCAAGAAATGTATAAGTAAGAAAAGCGAAGAAATCTAATTCATATATCATGCACTTAGATAATGGATACATACGTACATAAAACCATTGGAGGTGCAAGTTTGAAAGGAAAAGAAACAACAGCAGTATTAAATAATATAAGACCAAATACTGCAGACACAGCTAAAGTAAGAACTATTAGCAAAAGTAACAGTAATACAGGCAATAGAGCAAACAGTAATACAGGCAATAGAGCAAACAGTAATACAAGCAATAGAGCAAACAATAATAATAACAATAGTAAGGAGAAAGCAATTATTACAGGAAAGAACAACAAAAATGGACAGGGCAAAGTAATGAATAAGACCAATAAGGTAGAACAGGAAAATGTGGTTACAATTAATGCCCAGAAGGAACAGGACACAGTTATTAACAGGAGGTCCAAAAAGAGCTTAGCGAATTTGATGAGTAACAATAAGCAGGTTGATAAGAATGGTATCACAAATCTAAACGGACTAAAGATAATTCCGTTAGGCGGGCTCGAAAAAATAGGTATGAACATTACCGCAATTGAATATGAGGATACGATCGTCGTTGTAGACTGCGGCTTATCATTTCCTGAGGATGAGATGCTGGGAATCGATTTTATTATCCCAGATGTAACATATCTTAAGGATAATATCGAAAAGGTTAAGGGATTTGTTATTACTCATGGTCATGAGGACCATATAGGTGCATTACCATATATTTTAAAGGAAATAAATGTACCAGTATATGCTACAAAACTAACTGTAGCAATTATCGAAAACAAGCTAAAAGAACACAATCTGCTAAAAACCACTAAGCGTAAGGTAATAAAATACGGTCAATCTATTAATCTAGGCTGCTTTAGAATCGAGTTTGTAAGAACTAACCATAGTATTGCAGATGCCTCGGCTTTAGCAATATTTACACCTGCGGGAACTATATTTCACACAGGAGACTTTAAGGTTGACTATACACCAGTATTTGGCTCACCAATAGATCTTCAAAGGATAGGTGAGATTGGTAAGAAGGGTGTTCTGGCCCTTATGTGTGACAGTACAAATGCCGAGCGCTCAGGATATACTATGTCTGAGAGCACCGTAGGAAAGACCTTTGACAATATATTTGCAGACTATAATAAGCAGAGGATAATCGTTGCAACATTTGCTTCGAATGTGGATCGCGTTCAACAGATCGTAAATTCTGCAGTTAAGTTTGGAAGAAAAGTAGTAATTGAAGGTCGCAGCATGGTTAACATAGTCACCACCGCTTCCGAAATAGGCTATATTAATATACCTGAAGGGGTATTGATTGAAATTGAACAGATGAAGAATTATACCGATGATCAGATTGTTATGATAACAACTGGAAGTCAGGGTGAATCCATGGCTGCTCTATCTAGAATGGCCGCCTCTATTCACAGAAAGGTATTCATCAAGCCCGGTGATGTGGTTATACTTAGTTCCACACCTATTCCCGGCAACGAGAAATCAGTATCGAGAGTAATCAATGAGTTGTCCATGAAGGGTGCTAAAGTTATATATCAGGATACACACGTATCTGGACATGCGTGCCAGGAGGAAATCAAGCTGATATATGCACTTACAAAGCCTAAATATGCAATACCTGTTCATGGAGAGTACAGACACTTGATTCGCCATGCAGAGATAGCTGAGTTAATGGGAGTTCCAAAGGATAATATTTTCTTGCTATCCTCAGGAGATGTTCTTACCATTACTGAAGAAAAGGCCGCAGTTACAGATGAAGTTACTGCTCAGGGAATCTTAGTAGATGGACTTGGTGTCGGTGATGTAGGAAATATTGTACTTCGTGATCGTCAGCTGCTTTCTGAAAACGGACTTATTATTGTGGTAATGTCTCTTGAAAAAGGAAGTAATCAGGTCATTTCAGGTCCTGATATCGTATCACGTGGATTCGTATATGTGAGAGAGTCTGAAAACCTGATGGAAGAGGCTAGAGAGGTTGTAGAAAAGGCACTTGATAAATGTCTTGCTAAGCCTTCCACTGATTGGAATAAAATGAAGACGGAGATTAAGGAATCCCTAAACGATTATATCTGGAAGAAGACAAAGAGGAATCCTATGATACTTCCGATTATTATGGAAGTGTAACCCTAGGATTTACCCAATGAATTATAGGAGTGTTATAATATGTCATCCTCAACATCAGTTAAAATAACCTTAAAAATATCAAGCCTTATACTTAGGTTACTATTAAATACTATATTTGTTATATTATTGGTAGTTCTTGTAATCTATGGTAGCAGGACAGCTTATAATTTTACTTATCAGCTTTATGGCCCAGTTACTGTAGAAAGTGAACCAGGAAGAACTGTACCCATAAGGATTAATAAAGGTGAATCCTCTATGGATATAGCCGGCAAGCTGGAAGTTAACCGTGTTATTGTCGATAAGTATTCATTCTATTTTAGGGCTAAGCTTCAGGATAAGGTTATTATGCCGGGGACATACAGAGTTAATTCTTCTATGACCTATAATGAAATACTGGATATCATAACGGATTATTCAAACTCTGAGGTGCAGGATAGCACTGTTAATACTGATGAGGATTGAAATTGATAGTACTGTTGTAAATAATAAAGGATTAGAGGCATAATGATTACAGAAGAAAGAATTGCAGCATATATTAAGTCCCTGGATAAGGACCTTTCACCGCAACTTCTGAGGCTTGAAAAAGAAGCTGAGAAAAACAAGGTTCCTATTATAAAGAAAGAAACACAGGGAGTAATCCGCTTTTTATTAAGGATACAAAAACCCAAACGTATATTAGAGGTCGGAACAGCCATTGGCTTTTCCGCCCTCTTTATGAGCGAGTATTCTCGGAAGGAATGTGATATAACTACTATTGAGAAGGTAGCCATGCGTTTGGCGGAGGCAAGAAAAAATCTTAAGGATGAAGCATTCCCCCATAGGGCTAAGATTTCATTATTAGAAGGTGAAGCCCTGGATATTCTTAAGGAGTTGGTAGAGGCAAAAGAGAAATATGATTTTATATTTCTCGATGCAGCTAAAGCTCAATATATGAATTTTCTTCCTGAGCTGATGAAATTAATCTATGAGGGAGGACTTCTTATAACAGATAATGTCTTACAGGATGGAACAGTGATTAATTCCAGGTATAGCATTACCAGAAGAGACAGAACCATCCATACAAGGATGAGAGAGTATCTTTACACAATAACCCATATGGATGAGTTGGAGACTCTTATTCTGCCAATTGGGGATGGAATTGCACTCAGCTACAGGAAGGAAGAAGAATATTATGAACATAGATAGAAAAAAGCCGGAGCTTTTGATACCGGCTGGTAATCTGGAGACACTAAAGATTGCGGTTATGTATGGTGCCGATGCAGTATATATTGGCGGGGATATGTATGGACTCCGTGCCAAAGCAAGGAACTTCTCTGTGGAGGATATGAAGGAAGGCATTGCATTTGCCCATAAATATGGTAAGAAGGTTTATGTTACGGCTAATATCACCGCTCATAATCAGGATTTAGAGGGGATAAGAGCTTATTTTAGAGAATTAATGGCAAGAGATTCGGACAGACCCGATGCTTTTATTATATCTGATCCTGGTGTATTTACTATTGCTAAGGAGGAGGCACCTGAGACTGAAATTCATATCAGTACCCAAGCAAATAATACGAATTATAGCACCTATAGATTCTGGTATAATCTTGGGGCAAGAAGAGTGGTGTCTGCCAGGGAATTATCTCTTGATGAGTTAGCAGAATTAAGGGCAAATATTCCAGATGACATGGAGATAGAGACCTTTGTTCATGGTGCTATGTGTATTGCCTATTCAGGCAGATGTCTTCTGAGCAACTATTTTACGGGAAGAGATGCTAACCTTGGTGAATGTACGCATTCCTGCCGATGGAAATATCACATTGTCGAAGAAAAAAGACCTGGTGAATATCTTCCCATTGAAGAGAATGAAAGAGGTACCTATATCTTTAATTCTAAGGATTTATGTATGATAGAATACATTCCTGAATTAGTAGGAGCTGGAATTAATAGCCTAAAGGTTGAAGGAAGAATGAAGACCGCACTATATGTGGCTACTGTTGCAGGGACCTATAGGAGAGCTATTGATGATTTCTTTAAGGATTCTAAGCTTTATGAAGAGAATAAGCCTTTGTATTTACAAGAAGTATCAAAGGGCGTGAATAGACAATTTACCACTGGTTTCTTCTTTGGCAAACCAAATAATGAGGATCAGATATATGATAATAATACTTATGAAAAAGCCTATACCTATCTGGGTACCATATTAGGTGTTAGGGAAGGATATTATAATTTGGAGCAAAAGAATAAATTTTTTGTTGGTGAAGCAATTGAAGTAATCAGACCAAATAGTGAAGCACTTGAGGTTGTTGTCCAACGTATTATTGATGAGGATGGGAATGATATGGATAGTTGTCCTCATCCTAAGCAAAGCATATATGTTGACCTTGGTATAATACTATATCCATATGATATTTTACGAAGAAAAGAAGTGAAATAGGTTTTTGTCCTTTTTTAAGAAGGATAGGCACTTTATGTCATTAGCAATCATATGATAATAAGGAATCACTAAGCATTGAGGGTGCTTATCTTCTTGAAATCATTTCCAAAGCCGTTATGCACAAAAGATGAAACGGACTATCTGATACGATGCAAAGCTGGCGATAAAGAGGCTAGGGACAAATTAATAGAACACAATTTAAGATTAGTTGCTCACATAGTAAAGAAGTACAATATGGTAGATAAGGAAACAGATGATTTAATATCGATTGGAACAATCGGATTGATTAAAGCAATCGATACCTTTGATGATGAGAAAGGGATTCGCCTGGCAACTTACGCCTCTCGTTGCATAGACAATGAGCTTCTGATGATGTTAAGAAGTAACAAGCGACTTAATAAAGAAGTATATCTATATGATCCTATAGGGTCTGATAGAGAGGGTAATGAAATCAATCTGTTAGATATCATAGAGGAAACAGATACGGATATCATAGGAGATATCATTCTGGAAGAGGATATAAGAAAATTATATTGTGTAATCGGAAAGGTCTTAACTGATAGAGAGCGTGAAATAATATCCTTACGATATGGGCTGGTCAATAAGAAGGAAGTTACTCAGAGGGAAATAGCAAATAAGCTAGGTATTTCCAGAAGCTATGTCAGCCGAATTGAAAAGAAGGCATTGAGGAAATTACGGGAATGCTTTGACTAGAATTATATGGTACCAGGCACCAAGCAGGGGATATCATCCTTAGCTGGTACCTGGTATTTGTATAGCTGTATCCGGTATCCATTCCTAATATTACTTATTCTGATAGTAAATCTTCTCAAATTCATCGGGTGGAAGGGGATGATAGAAGTAGAAGCCTTGAATAATATCGCTGTTATACTCTGTAAGGAAATCCAATTGAGGCTCTGTTTCAACCCCTTCGGCGACTACATTAAGGCCTAATGTATGTGACAGATCAATAATACTTTTAATTATGGCATTTTCCTTATCGCTATTACCTATACTATGTATAAATTGCATATCTAATTTAATCTTGTCAATAGGCATAGTAGACAGTCTGCTTAATGATGAGTATTCGGTACCAAAATCATCTATAGATATTGTAATTCCCAGATTTTTAAGGCAATATAGTACATTAATAATATAATCAGAATTACTGACGGCTGCGCTTTCGGTAAGTTCAAGCTCTAGATATTTTGCATCCAGTTGCGTATCATTTAAAATCAATTTGACATCACGGACAAATTTTGGATGCTTTAGCTGCAGAAGAGATACATTGACTGCAATGCGGATATCAGTCAAGCCCTTTGAATGCCATTCCTTGCATTGTCTACAAGCCTCTCTAAGCACCCAGCCACCTATGGAGCCTATAAGTCCGGTTTGTTCTGCCAAAGGAATAAATAGGCCTGGATTTATTATTCCGTATTGTGGATGGAACCACCTAATAAGTGCCTCTACGCCTATAATCCTTCTTGATTTAGTGCACACCTGCGGCTGATAGTATAGCTTTAGCTCCTGATTATCTAGTACTCTGAACAGATTATTGGTAAGCCTCATCTTAAAGAGTACTTCTTCTCGCATATCCTCTGTGCAGAACATATACTTGTTCTTTCCCAGCTCCTTTGATTTATACATGGCTATGTCTGCATTCTTAATAAGGGTATCCGCATCCTTGCCATCACATGGGTAAACTGCAATTCCAGCACTGGCTGTGACGAAAAACTCCTGTTCATTGATTACGAAGGGACTATCAAATATATGTAGTATTTTATGGACTATTTTCTGGATTACATCAGTTGAAGACAGATTAGTAAGCATAATAAGAAATTCATCACCACCAAAACGGGCAACAGTATCGGACTTTCTGAGTGTCTTCGTTAATTGCTCTGCTAACTTTACTATCAGCGTGTCACCACCATCGTGGCCAATAGAATCGTTTATGGTCTTAAAAGCATTAAGGTTTATGAAGATTACAGAAATGATACTGTTTGTGCGTTTCGATAAAGCTATCATATTTGATACTCTGTCTTTGAAAAGGAATCTGTTGGGTAGCTTTGTAATATAATCATAAAAAGCAAGCTCGGTAATTTCTTGTTCCTGTTGGATTCTTTCAAAGGTAGCAGAGAATATAAGCGATATTATCCTAAAGAAATCGAGTTGGGTCTCAGGCCATGGCTTGTATATTGTCTTAGAATCTATGCCAAAAAATCCGTAAACCTGGCTTTTTATGATGATAGGCATAGCTACAAAGGATTTATCAATACTACCAAGGAGCCTTGGAAGCTCATCACCAGAAAAAGATGTAGATATAGATATATCTGGTATAGTAATGGTATCTCCAATCTGCACTCTTCTTATAAATTCAGGATAATCAGATACGTTAAGCTGATTATCAATGTCCTTATTATCAACTACACTATCGCTTTTCCATTGACTATGGCATATTAGTCTAGATTTATCATCATCAAATATAAAGATATATACACGATCAGTATTTAGGAAAGTACCAAGCTTATCTAATGCTGAAGTCATTTTTTCATTTAAATTCTGATCATTTACACTTATAAATTCTGTAGATATGCCAGTGGTAATCTTCTGAAGACCTATCTGCTCAGCGTTCTCAATTAATTTAGATTGGAAAATCCTACTGCTAAAACGAGCAAACCAAATCGCAAATAGAAATATACCCAGCCTCACAAGATGACTGGCATTACCAATGGTAATAGTAGCCTCAGGCATCAATATCCACATTACAACCTGTGTCAGAATAATTGATACAGATATAATGATTTGAAAAAAACTATTATCAAATAAAATCGATACAATTAACAAAACGAATGGCAAGGCCCATACGGTGGCTCCCGCTGTATTAAGATATCGAAATGTAAGTATGGGTATAGCTAAAGAAAAAAGGGTAGCAATTATAATATCCTTAATATTTTTATGTTTAATATATCTCTGGGTAAGCTGTATTGCGACTGCTATAAACACAAACAGAGCACTACTAAATAGAATAGATATCAGCCCATCATTTTTAGCAAAAAAATAGCTTGCTACAAAATTAATCATTGAAGCGAAAATAAAGCCGATTGATATGTAGCTAGAGACCTTAGCCCTAATCTGTTCGGACATAAGTATGGCGTTCTCGTTTATGTCCTCAGGGCTAAGAAAGCGATGCTTTCTGATATGATAATATATTACAACTGCAGGGAGTAAGATAAGTATCGGTGCAAGCTGTAAAACATTAGTCGAAAATAAAACATTACCAAGCATATCTGTAGCTGAGCCTAAAAGCATAGCAAATAAAAAGCTTATTATAATTGTTCGTGAAATCTTTTTATTCATAGGATTATCACTTTTTCTCCCCCAACTCCAAAGAAGATAAAGCGATAATAAAAAATAAGAAACATAATAAACCATGAAAAATATATCCCATATGTTATTTACTGCGATATTAGTCCACCCCATAGGTGTATAAGTCATATTGTATTGTTTAGGGTTAATCTTGGGGAAATAAGTAAATCCCAAATAAACAATCAAAGTAGGTAAGTATAAAAACACATAGGGTAATTTTCTACGACCTATAGTCTTGTTATTGGTAAAGGCCATGAAAAAATGTAACATAATAGAGTAAAGTGCACCGAAACCTAACGCTGCAAATCGCCGCCAGAACAATACTATTGAAAGTGTCTCAGCTGCGATAGACATACTAAAGCCAAATGACCAGATGCTAAGCGAAAGTGTCATAGCAAAGAATAATATATTAGTTTTACTCCGGTGATCCAAATACAATGCATATATACCAATGAATATATACACTGCACTAGCCACACTAAAGATAATTGCTAGTATTTGAGGAATAGTCAATATTTTGCCCCCTTAATATGAATATATTCAGCATTATATAAGACATATTATATTCATTATAAAAGCTAAATACTTTATATGCAAGAACAATTCACCCGTTATTATGCATGAACCTGCAAAAAAACTTAGAATGCACGACAGTGTTAAGACTATATTGAAGAGTTTTTCTTAATTATATGTCATATAGGTGACATGATTCAGGTTCAACGCATGATTTAGGTGTATAAAACAAATCATTGTATAAAATAACAAAATATGATAGACTAATTTGTAATGGTTTTATTTGGCTTCAATTAATTTTATATTTATATAAAAACCAATAGGCTTTAATACCTAATTTGTCTACAAATAAAATGAAATGAATTCCAATTAATGAATAATATTGTATTTATTGATAGAATAGTATATAATTTTCTTATACATAAGCTAGGAGATGCTTAGAAAGCATTCTGTTATACCCTTTGAGTTTAAGAAGGGTTATTCAGGGAATTACATCTGTTGAGGAGTTAGTTCGTATATCTATAGAAGAGGAATAAATTGTGTTTGTTACAATTAGTAGCTTTAAGTCAGAATGGAGATAATAATGGATTTTATAATTGATGACTTATTAAGGGAGGCTCACCAGAAAAAGGCGTCGGATCTTCATATAACGGTTGGTATATCACCAAAGTGTAGGATTAATGGGAAATTAGAAGACCTCTTATATCCTACTTTAAGTCCCGCGGACACAGAAGAGTTAATTATGCCCATGGTACCACAAAATATGAAAGCAATTCTACTTACCAATGGAGAGGTGGACTTTTCATACTCCATCCCCGGTCACAGTAGATATAGGGTTAATATATTTAGGCAGAGGGGCTCATATGCTGCAGCCATAAGAATTATTAGTACGAATATTCCAGATCCCGATGTGCTGGGGCTACCCCCATCGGTCGTAGGCCTGACAAAAAAGAAGAGGGGAATGGTGTTAGTAACAGGGCCAACAGGAAGTGGTAAGAGTACCACCTTAGCTTCCCTGATAGATATTATCAATACAAATTATAGCCAACATATTATAACCTTAGAGGACCCTATTGAGTATCTTCATAAGCATAAGAAATCCATAGTTAATCAAAGAGAGATAGGACTGGATTCCTTATCATTTTCAAATGCCCTGAGGGT
>JAQVQL010000379.1 GCA_028701595.1 Herbinix sp. | reverse complement strand
GTCAGTAAATGATATAGCGTCTATAGGAAATAGAAATTCCATCATAGAAGGAAAATCACTTTATAATGGATTAATAAGTGATCCATCTAGATGGTGTGATAGAAATGGCTTTGAAAAAAGCTATAAGCCCCATAGGATAATATCGGCCACAGGAGCGGGGGATACTACGATTGCAGCATTTTTAGCATCAATAATTAAGGACTATCCTATAGAAAAATGCCTACAGATGGCAACTGCGACAGGTGCCTTAAATGTTACTGAGTACGATGCCTTAAGCGGATTAAAAACCTTCCCTGAGCTGGAAGAAATGATTAATAAGGGTTGGCCAAAGGCTTGGTAAAAGACTATATAATAATGTGCGGAAAGGGAAAAAAGTATGCTAGTTAATATGAACGAAGTTCTTTATCCTGCAAAGAAGGGTAAGTATGCAGTAGGACTATTTAATGCTGTAAATCTTGAATTGGCTAGAGGAATTATAGAAGCGGCTGAAAGTACTAATTCGCCTATTATTATAGGAACGGCGGAGGTCTTATTGCCCTATAGCCCACTGGAGGAGCTATCTTATATTCTAATTCCTATGGCAAAGAAAGCAAAGGTTCCGGTAGTAGTTCATTTTGATCATGGCCTTAATAAGGAGACTTGTCTTAAAGCCTTAGAACTGGGGTTTACCTCCATTATGTATGATTGCTCCAGGGATTCCTATGAAGAAAATATCAAAAAGGTAAAAGAAATGGCGGACATTGCTCATTCCTATGGTGCTACAATCGAGGGTGAACTAGGTCATGTTGGAGACAATGAAGGCTCGGCAGAGGGAAATTCCCTTCTGAATGATCCCACAAAATACTATACAGATCCTGTCATGGCCAAGGATTATGTAAAGAGGACAGGAGTAGATGCTCTTGCTGTTGCAATTGGATCGGCTCATGGTGCCTATAAGCTTCCACCGAAGCTTGATTTTGAAAGAATAAAAGCTATTGCAAGTGCTGTAGATGTACCACTTGTTCTTCACGGCGGTTCAGGCTTAACTGATAATGATTTCAAAAGGGCAATTCATGACGGAATCAGCAAGGTGAACATCTTTACAGATATTAATGTAGCGGCAGCTCAGGCGATAAGTAATAATTTTATGGATGTTGATAGGGGTGTTATGGAACTAATACCAAGCCAAGTAGAGGCTGTTAAGCAAGAAGTAATTAAGAAATTATCGCTATTTGGATGTGAGTATTCAGGAGGATTATATAACTCAAGGGATTATTAGAGTTATATGAAAATAATTAATAGATTTCCAGAGGCTGAGCAAATGTAGTCACCTGACTGCGAGTGCTCAGCTCTTTTATATAATAGGAAATTGCGTCCTATTATATAAAAAACGCTCCGCTATGGATGCGCACTAGCGCGCTTTGTATCTTGCCAGCAAAGCTGGCCGCGCTCGGCGCAAGAGTTTCGCAAGCGAAACTCTTTATTGTAATAAAATGCATAATAATGCAGACCGAGTTAATATTATAAAAAATGCTAGCCTATCTATTATTGCATGGTATAATATGTATATCGAGTAAAAACATGTAATAATATGAAAAACATAGGGAGGATAAGTGTTATTAACATTTATACTAAGGGAGGAAAAAGCACTATGAAATCAAGGAAATTGACAGGACGTTTTATTGCTTATTTGCTAGTATTTACATTATTATTTCAATATGCCTTAAAGGTTTCAACTAGTACAGCTTTTGCTGCATCAGAACCGACAATATCTAAGAAGTCACAGGATATTTTACAAGGGAAGAGATATAACTTTAATATTAATAATAAGGTTAAAGGATCTACCTACAAGTGGAAATCCAGTGATACATCTGTGGCAACGGTTGACAGTAGTGGTTTTGTAAAAGGAATTGAGAAGGGTAAGGCAACTATTACTTGCACAGTGAAGACACCAAAGAGTAAATATTTATTAACAGCCAAGGTTACTATTAGAAAACCTGCGGAAACTATTGAAATTAATAATAAGATAGAGAAGATCCATGTAGGCGAAAGATATAATTTAAACAAAACAATATTGCCTGCAACTTCAAATGACAAGACATCCTGGACCACAAGTGATGCATCTATTGCTAAGCCCAATAAAAACGGAATTTTTACAGCACTAAAACCCGGGCAGGTCACCATTACTTCCAATACCATAAGTGGTGAAAAGGACTCGGTTACAATCAGAGTATTAGACGAGACTAATTCATTAACATTGACAAAGGAAGCAGTAGTTGATGGTAAAATTTCTCTCAAGGATGTATCCTTTGATTATATTACAATTGATAGTAGTGTTGGAGACGCAGAGATTATATTTGATAATGTTAAGGTCATAGACACTCTTGAGATGGAAACAAATGCAAACTATACTGTACGTGCCCTTAACTCTGAAATCAATAGAGTGGTATCCCTAGAAGAGGAGAAGAATGATATATCAAGTTTTTCTATTGATTCAGAAGATGAGAAGACGATTGCTCCTACATTC
>JAQVQL010000069.1 GCA_028701595.1 Herbinix sp. | reverse complement strand
TTAAATGTATATATCCATCGAATCTTTGTCCTTGTAACTAAGATATAAATCAAATAAAACAATGACAAAAAGAGCATGTACCAAAATTGCAGCTGTGAACTGGTCACGCTTTTCATCAGAATCTTATCCATGAGACCGGATAAGGCATTAAGCATACATGATGTAATAGCTATTACAACATATACGGTCTCAACTTTTTCAGCCTTATATGATGACAGCTTTTTCGTTCGGTTTAACATAACCAAACCCAGACAGACTAAGGCAAATCCAACAATCTGAGATATTGAAAGTATTTCCTTCATTACTATAATGCCAAGTAAGCCAGAAAACAAAACTCGAGATAAATCCAATACTCCATATATGCTGATTGGCATTTTATCAATTGCTTTAAAGCTGAACATCCAAGCCAAAAATATAACAAAGGATTTTACCGCTATCAAAAATAAGTAATATGGAATGACACCCATCGCATTTTTATAATCGGGAAGAACCATGATAAAAGCTAATCGGAATTTGTCAAGCTAATTGTCACAATTCCTTTGAATTAATTTTGCTATCTATGAAGCTTCTGCCTCATTCGAATCTTTATCCACATTTTCTGATATTCTCTCTGGATTTAAGAACACTTTATCCTCTAATGACCAATCTCTGATTCCTTTTGACCACCTTTCCGGATGTCTAGTTTTCGCTGCTTCATAAACCGCTTTTCGTTTCTCAAATATATCTTTATCAAGTCCGTTATGTCGCTCTATAGGACTCAAAAAGTTCAATCCACTGTGCTTGTGCTCAGTGTTATACCATGTAACAAATCGTTGTACCCATATCCTGGCCTGAGTTAACGTTTCAAAGCCTTTAGGTTGAAAATTTGGTCGATACTTCAATGTCTTAAAAATACTTTCTGCATATGGATTATCATTGCTCACTCTAGGTCTGCTGTTTGATGGTACTATTCCTAAACTATACAAGGTTTCTAACATGGTTGCTCCCTTCATAGGACTTCCATTATCTGAATGCAATACTAACAGACCTTGCTTTGCTGCTATCTTTTCTAGCATGGTTGTTCTTCTTATTAATTCACTGGCATGCTCGGCACTTTCTTCCTCCCAGACTTCCCATCCGACTATCTTTCTACTAAATAAATCTGATATTAAATACAAATAATAATGAGTTCCTTTAATTGGTCCATTTAAATATGTTATATCCCACATCCACACTTGATTTGGTGCTGTTGCTATATGAGTTGAAATTGGTCTCTTTACTGGTGGCTTACTTAATCCACGATGTCGTAATTCATCTGCTTCTCTAAGAACCCTATAATAACTGCTTTCTGATGCTATATAGATCCCTTCATCAGCCAATTTGGGTACTATCTGGCTTGGTGGCAAATCCGCATATTTTTCTGAGTGTACAATATCTAATATCTCCTGTTTTTCTTCAGGTGTAAGCTTGTTAGCTGGTTCTGGTCTTTCGCATATAGTTCTCTTATCGACGTATTCACTGTCTGTTTCTCTCCAACGGTTAAATGTTCTTTTACTTATCCCTATCTCTTCGCAAGCCTTAAATAAGCGTGCCCCTGATGCTGTAGCTTTGATGATTAACCTTACTGCTTGTTCGCGATCTGAGGCGTTAATCATTCGTCCTCTGGTTCCCCCCAAATCGCGTCGGCGTTTTTTCTTAGCACTAATAGTGCGGCAGCCTCTGCCAAGGCTTTTTCTTTTCTTCTTAATTCCTGCTCTAACTTTTTCTTTTCCTGCTCAGACTTCTTAAGTTCTAAATTTAATCTTGATGCTTCTTCAGCCACTCCACCATTTGCCTGTATACAAGCATTTTTCCACTCTTTTACCTGTTGTGGATATAAACCTTTCTTTCTACAATATTCGGATAATTCTATCTCGTTTAAAACTGCCGCTTCCAAGACTACCTGGAACTTGTCCTGTGTACTCCATTTATCTGCTGTCTTAAACTTTGTTGTAGAGGAAATACCGGTTTTCTTAGCTTTATCCCTCCATCTATATAATGTATTAGTACTAATACCTGTTTCTCTTGCTAAATCAGATGCACTGGTCTCACCTGTGATTATTCTTGTAACAATTGAATCCTTCAGTTCTTTACTGTAACTTGCCATAGTATTCCATCCTTCCTATGATAGATAAACATATCATATAATATTTATGGTACTGTGACAACTATCCTACCACAGAGGGTAATGCCGTATATACAATTAGAACCTCCATTACCGTATTTCTTTGGAGAGCCTCTTTCTTAATAACTTCTCTGACGCCTTTTAAAATACCATAAAGTAACACCAACAGAATCCACATGTCATATCATCCGGTCTTTTTTAAAATTCTGTTACATATTACCTTATTATCCTTATTCTGTCTATGTACGATTTGACGATATTGATTAAAATTCATTCAACTCATGAAAGACCACATGCTTGTCATATTCTTATTTCTCCGTTTTTGTACAAATTATATACCTGTTTTTAAAATTGTATTAGGATATCTATTAATTACTTGCTTGCACAATTGATTTTTCATAAATAAAGTTCATAATCTATGTTCCATGATTTTGAATTTTCTCTTTTCTCGCTTTTCGTAAAGCCAACACTCTCATAGTTTCGTTGAGCAGGTATTAGATCATCATTTGTCTTAACTATAATCTTTTTTACATCATTTTGGGCGATTCTATTTAATGCTTCTTTAAGCTGGATTTTACCATAACCATTGCCTTTGTATCTTTGAAGGATACAATTATGTCCAATCTCAACATACTCTGGCATATTTCTCGGATCCCAGCAGACAAATCCGATTGCCTCATTATTTAATGTTGTAATAAAGCAACATTTATCCGCAATATGTAAATTATCAAAGAAGAAATCATCACAATCATGCCAATCAGAACTACATTTTTGCTCATAATTGCAGTTGAATGAATATGAATCTCTCAATAGTTCAAAGAGTATTCCTCTACTAAAATCTCCCACTTTTTTAAATTCAATACTCAAAAATCCATCCCCCCAATACAGTTTATTGTTGTCTATCCAGGATGTCTTTAGTTCAATTTTATGTAAAATTGTAGAACTTTATTTCTTATTATATCACAGCTGTGCAATCTTATAGCAAAAATATGTCCTCGGTTTTATAGTGTCATCATCATAATACAATAACCCCAGCTTATCAAAGCAACAGCCCTTATAATAATCATACTCTTTTCTGTCATTGCTTTTCTTATGTTATTAGTAAGTGAAATATAGTTTGAAAACTCCATTGACATTTCCATATTTTTCCATTATAATACATTTATATAATTGTCAAGCAAAGGGGGTATTATATTGATTGAAATGAACGAACGAGTTATATTTTCCAGATTGCTGGAAGAAAGGCTAAATGATATAGGAGGCTCTCTTGGGCAATCTATGTTTGATGGAGCCCTTAATGTCATGGAAGGTAATATGGTAAAGGAATATGATAATTTGGGTATGACATATTTATTGAATTATCAGACCCAGCGATTGGCTGACTATTTGAACTTAAGTGTATACAGCCAGTCATACTATCCATTTATCAACATGGCGCAGAAATATGCTGATGATGCAAGTGGGACAAGCCTTAAGCCCTGTGATGAAGCCAATCCAGTTGTAAATATTCTGAATAATAGGCGAAGTATCAGAGAGTATTCCGGCACTCCAGTGACTTTCGCTGATATCTCCAGCATTCTTAACGGAATACAGAATACCCACGAGGTTGGAGAAATGACCTTCAGGAATACTCCCTCCGGTGGTGGTTTATATCCGGTGACCATATATTTTCATGCAAACCGGATTGAAGATATTGATGAGGGAGTCTATCGATATCAACCATCTACAAATTCGATTCTTCTAATAGAAAAAAACACTAGAGATAAAATCAAAGAAATATATAAAAATCAACTTAAAATAGATCTTGATAATTATTGCGCTCTTTTTATGTTTGTATTTGACTATGTTTTTTGCTTTCAAAAATATAACAATCTAGCACTATCCTTAGGTCTTATTGAAACTGGAATGCTAGCACAGAATTTAGAGCTGATAGCCAACTCTCTTGATCTGGGAACCTGCGACATCGGTGGCTGCGATAAGGTGAAGGGAGAAGAGCTTTTAAAGATTGATGGGATGAATCAGCATTTGATTTATTCAGTCATTATGGGAAGTAAGAAGAATAATGGAGGTGTACAGGTATGATTTATAAGTTTTTTGCTGATACAAGATTGGATATAGATCCCCTAGAGAAGACTATGCTATTTACAAGGGGGCATTGGAACTTTAAGCAGGTCGAGCTTAATTATTCCGGTGAAGGAGAGAAGGCATCCGAGGAGATCCTTAAACAGTTTAGTAAATTCTCAATGCTACGATATATTGACAGCGAAGAGCTAATACCGGAGTATAACGAATTTTTGGAGAAATTAGCTGGGGCCGGAATCCTATACAACGCTAAGGATAATGAAAAGGTTGATGCCGATCAGCTCTTAATCATAACAGATGATGTATTGAGACTTGGGGCAGAGATGGATTCCTTAGGGATTAATGCAGTTATCGAGAGCAAATATGAGATTATTGATGCAATATTTGAAAACAAATCACAGACAGATACTAAGCAAAATCCTCTATTACTTTTTAATATCACTGAAAGAATACATAAAAAATATGCTAATATCAAGCAGGTGTTTATCTTACTTGCGGTAGTAGATGATGCCTTCTTTCGTATGTACAACTCTACCTTTGGTAAGCTGATACCAACCATGTATGCATTTTTAGATAAGGATTTTGCCTATATTTTTGACGTAGATTATAAATATACCGGCTGCTATGAATGCTTTTCCATGTCTATTTCATCAAAATCCAAAGCTCTATTAAAGGATTATGAGGTTAGAAAAAACACCTACAACAAATCAAAATACAGCTTAGATCACGCAAGGCATCTAAACCACTATAAATTCTTGATATCACTTGTAGCAGAAAATATTCAAGATTATCTTAATGATAACATAGTCCCCTGCTTTGGAAGATTAGTTACTGTGTTCCTAAGAAGTATGGAGATTCATTATGAGAATTTGTATCGTATTCCCTTCTGCAGCTCCTGCGGATATGTGTCTGAAGCAAAGGTGGAGGAAAGAAATGTTAAGATGCAAAATCTTTTGACGGAGGTGTTTGCTAATGAACTATCAGATTCCTAGAAGCACCTTTAGGGATTTATATAACAATTATCGTTTTATCAGTGGAGGAAATTCTGGCTTTCTCAATAATAAGATTCATCAGATAGCAAATGCAGATAAAGCCGGTAAATTCTATGCAATGAGTAGCCAGTTTGCTGAATATGGCCGATTGTTGGGAGATGACAGAAAAATCGTATATCACTTATCCGGTTATGGATTGACCAGAGAAGAAGCTATGATTCGCTTGATTGGCGAAGCTATAGAACGTTACTCTGTTATTCATTGTGGAGAGGTATTAAAAAAGAAGTTTGCCTGTCATAGTTATAACAATCTACATGATATGAATGCAAATGCAGTAGCATTGGAATACCTAAATGTGATTGACGGTCCCCACTCAGAGGGAGTAATCGGAGGGGATGATTTGATAGGATGGTTCAAATGTATCGATTTGTTTTCAAGGGGCTCCATATATGTACCGGCACAGATGTTTTCACTAAAATATTTTCCAAGCTTCTATTCAAATATTACTAAGGAGAAAAAAGTCTTCTACTCTATTTCCACCGGTACTGCCTCTCATACATCGCAAAAGAAGGCTTTACTTAACGGACTTGTGGAGTACCTGCAGATAGATTCCTTCATGCTGTTCTGGTACTCAGATAAGTTTAAGGCGAAAAGAGTCATTTTAGATGACTATATGACAAGATTTCTGCAAAAAAACAATCTTATGCCTGAAGATGCCGAGCTGATAATCTTAGATTTTACTTTTGATAAACCAATTTCAGTATTTGGATTTTTTATTATACGAGATCATTACCCAATTCTTACCTTTGGCGTACAGGGGGGTGCAGATCCTTACCATACCTTATATCGTGGGCTTTTGGAAGCATTTTCGATTTATCGGTATAATTATGTCGTACCAGTATTGGATCAGGATGTGTTTACATTGGCTCATGATGACCGCAACGAATTTACTGATTTGGATACCAATGTTGTATATTGGGCGAGTGAAAAGGACATTGATAAGAAGCTGACCTATGTATATGACAAGATAGAAGGTACGATTCCAATAGAAAGTATGAAGCAAGATTCATACAGCGATGAGACTGTTATGAAAAAAATACTTAATTATTGCAGAAAGAATAATTTTCATATTGCCACATTGGATGTCACAGCGCCGGAATTAGAATATACCGATTGGTCAACGATTCGTGTCATAATTCCTGAACTGCTGCCAATGTGTATACCAGCAATTCCTTTTAACAACCACCCCCGCATGAAAGAGTTCGGAGGAGGTGTTCACGATTATATACCACATCCCTTGCCCTAATAACCTTTCAATCCTCTTCTTGTACTCTGGATGGTTGGTTATGCTTTTCCGCAATAAAATGTCATTTACTAAGGCTTGTGTAACGATATTTCTTACTCAGATCATATTTTCAATATTTTTAATTGATAATGTAGATTGCTTTACTGTCTCCAACATTTACATTATTATCGGAATTCTTTGTGGTCTTTTAATAGGAATACTGATGCATTATACAGAGCTTCTTATAGGGACAAAGATGTATAAAGCGAAGGCTGGGAATCATAAGGAGGTGAGCACCATATCACCATTTATGGCAGCATTCATTTTAATTGCACCAATAATTGAAGAAATATATTTTAGAGTCGGAGTAATGTCCTGGATATATCACCAGGAGGTGAACAATGTGAATAAAGGAGCCATATTTATTGTGCTTAGTGGACTGCTCTTTGTTTTACATCATCCACAAGTCTTCAAGAGTAAAATGATTTTTACACAAAAGTTATTAGTTGAAGGACTGGGACTATCCATACTCTATTACTTCACAGGTAATATATATCTAAACATTGCAGCACACATTGTATTTAACCTGCTTATTTTAAAGAAGTACTACCAGATAGGAAGAGGTGCTTATATTGAAAATAAAGCTTCATGATGTATCCCTTAAGATAGGGCATAAATCAATATTAAATCGTATAAACTTAGGAGTTAATGAGGGGGAAAAGATAGCGATACTTGGGCCAAACGGAGCAGGAAAGACCACATTAATTAATGCAACCTTAGGCTTACATCCCATCTCATCCGGGATAATACATAATGATTTTAAGAAACTAAAGCCGTGGAAGGTCGGATATCATATGCAGGATAGTGCACTAAACCGATTAATGACTGTGAAAGAAGTAATCAGCCTTTTCTCCTTTGATCAAAGCAATCATGATTTTCGTCTAGAATTGATGAAGATGCTGGGGATTAATGGTATCGAGAAACAGAAAATCGAATCTCTATCTGGAGGAGAAAAACAAAGGCTGTTAATTTTTCTGGTATATCAGAATCAGCCCTCCATAATTTTTGTAGATGAGGTAACAACCGGGATAGATGCCCTTACACGAAAGGAAATTGTATCCTTTATGAACCGCTATATTAATGAAAACAAACTGACTTCTGTTTATGTTACGCATTATTTGGAAGAGGCAAAGGAATTGGCAGAACGCTTTGTTTTCATGGATAATGGACGCATCATTGAAGATGGGCATATCAAGGATTTGTATGAAAAATACAATATAGCCAAAATGATGCGTATAGAAAATTACAGTAATGATAGCCAGCTTACTGGCCATTTTGCAGGCTTTAGGGATGTTTTTTATTATCAAGATAAATCAATCATTGAAATAAAAGTCGAAAATATAAAGCAAATGTCAGAGGCAATAAATACCTTGAATGAGATTAAGTATAGCGGAACCTACAGCATCATTGAGCCTGATTTAGAACAGCTGTACCGAAAAATATATGACGAAAGAGGTGAGCAGAATGAGCAAATTACTTGCTTATGCCAATATTGAAATGAAAATCGCCTTTCGCATACCCATAGCTTTCTTCTTTACCCTGATATTTCCACAGATCCTCCTTATAACCCTTACGATGGTAATGGGAAATGAAATGATATCTCCAGGAATATTTTTTGTTGACATATATGTTCCTCTTGCCTCACTTATATCAATCATGTCGAACGGTATTATAAGCTTTTCCTTCCTAGTGGCAGGTAATAGAAAGAAGAAACTGTGGGTCACTTATATTATGAGAGGATTGCGGTTGCGTCAGATTATAACGGCTCCTCTGATTGTTAATATTTTTATCTGTTGGATTAGTACAATCCTCTTAATTATAACAGGCCTTTTACTTTTTAATGCACAGCTTCCTGACATCTCACACATCTTCATATTCTTTGGGATATGGCTTATCTTTGCGGTTGGAATTTTTATGATTGGCTTTGCGATTGGATCTCTATCAAAAAACGAAAAGACATCTCAGTCAATTTCTACAGTCATCATGTTTGTACTGATGATATTATCAGGGTTATTTATAAATTATAATAGCCTTCCACTAAAACTACAGAAGATTAGTGATTTTCTTATTACAACCCAAGCAAATAAAATAATGGTATACTACTGGAATTATGACAGCATGGATAAATTTACAGGTAATTGGGTTATCGTGGCAGCTTGGATTATCCTGCTGACTATACTTGTTATATTCAGATTACGAAAAGATAATTTAAGAAGAACGTAGGAGACATATTACAAGGGAGTTTTCACATATCACGATTATAAGGATAAGTACAAAATTATGAATGGAGGTAGGAATAATGAAATTAATGCTTAGCGAAAACACAAATATAACTAATCCGATTTTTGAATTTGCTCCGGATTCCAAGTTTATGGCTTTTGGAATTTCTTGCTGCTGCTGCTGCTGTTGCGCATCCTGTAGTTCTAGTTCATAATAAGATATAATTGATTAATGACATAGTACTATACTAACAATGGAGGTGAAAATAATGACATTAATGTTCTGCCAAAACACGAATATAAGTAATCCGATTTTTGAATGCATTCCAGAAACTAAATTAATGACCTTTGGTGCGTCTTGCTGTTGCTGCTGTTGTTCTTGTGCATAATAATGTATAATTACTTTTATAGTACAAATTAATAATGTTGATTTCTTAAATCTTATCTAGCATAGTTGTGGTATGAGAAAATAGCACGCAGCTTTATAAGCTGCTGTAATTAATGAAATGTGGTGCCTGCATAAGACATGGGGGACATTTCCCCTGTCTTATGCAAGACAGTGATGGGTAAACATTTTGATAATGTGATGAAATTTGATCTTAATATGATAAATGAATGAGACTGAAGCATTTATATTGATTTATCATGATCTAAATCCTCTTTATTAGTACACTTATATACATCATAAGCAAATATGAAGTAGTAAATCGTGTTTGTTTATGATGTATATATGTTATAATTTATATAGTAATATAATAGTAACTTAGCGACTCAACAATAATAAAAGAGGTGTATAGGAAAATGAAAAAATATTTATTTTACGGTATGACAGGTCAAAAAATGTGTTTCGTTCATGTACTACTAAATGCTTTGGATCTAAAAAGTACTGGTAATGAGGTTAAAATTATCTTCGAAGGTGAGTCTGTTAAGCTACCACCGGTTCTTGATAAGGAAGCAAATCCTCATTATCAAAATGCCTTAAACATGTGACTAATTGCAGGTGTATGTCTTGTATGCTCAAAAGTGATGGGTGTTAAGGATGATATTGAGCAGTTGAATTTACCCCTTCTAAGTGATATGACCGGACACGCTGGTATGCGTCCCTATATTGAAGACGGTTATGAGGTCTTAGTGTTTTAGGTTTATATTACATCCTTAACAAGAAGCCTTCTATAGGTTGAATCTATTAGAGCAGCACCTAGCGAAGCTGTAATTAATATCCTAGACCATATCCAACCTCAAACAACAGCTCGGCATTCTCAAGTCCAATATCCTCTACACTCTTATAATATGGCATAGGAAGCTTACCTGTAAATGGTACCTCTCCTGAT
>JAQVQL010000068.1 GCA_028701595.1 Herbinix sp. | reverse complement strand
ATGAAATTGTTTCTAAGGCAATTTCTTTTGGTATAGGCAGTATTCCACCTAATAAAATTGATGACATTAATATATTACAGGCAACCTATGAGGCCATGAAGCTGGCTGTTAGTAAGCTTGAGGTGAGACCTGATACATTAATAATTGACGCAGTAACCATACCTAATCTGTCAATTCGTCAGGTTCCAATCATAAAAGGTGATGCCAAAAGCTATTCCATAGCTGCTGCTAGTATAATTGCTAAGGTTACAAGAGATAGGTTGATGATTGCCTATGACAAGGTATTTCCTGGCTATGGATTTGCAGATAATAAAGGATATGGCTCACCTCAGCATATTGATGCTATTAAGAGGCTTGGTCCGACGCCGATACATCGTATGAGCTTTATCAAGAGCTATATATAGAATCGATACATCTTTATGTATTATTTTATTACTGGCTAGCTTGGAGGATTATATCTTTGAAGGTTATGCTCATAGAATTAGAGAGTATCTATATTTATAAGATATCACAGGTAGGAGGGATTTTTATAAACATAAGAAATAAAGTTGATAATATTGATGAAAAGAATAAGAAAAAAACAGCTGTAGCCCTTTCCTATGACCCTGAGGATACCGCACCAAAGATTATTGCAACGGGTAAAGGTATACTGGCCGATAAAATTATT
Organism: Herbinix sp.; assembly: GCA_028701595.1. GTDB lineage: Bacteria > Bacillota > Clostridia > Lachnospirales > Lachnospiraceae > Mobilitalea. Next base: position 9,452 of record JAQVQL010000068.1, on the reverse strand, counting down.
GGTAAGGCCAAGGAAGCTGATATTCCTATACATAAGGATGAAGCACTAGCAGACACCTTATCCAGGTTGGAATTGGGATCTAATATTCCACCGGAACTATATGAGGTTGTTGCCGAAGTTCTTGTTTTTGTTGACAAGATGGATAGGATAAAAGGAAAGCTTAACCAATAAGCTTATTTATTATGGATTATAAGAGTTAATATAATCCCAATAAAAAGGATGGATGGATTTTTGAATAAAAGAGAGGTTGGTTCCAGATATGAGGATACTGCCTGTAGGTTTCTTACGGAGCAAGGATATACTATTCTGGAGAAGAATTTTCAATGCAAAATAGGAGAAATAGATATTATAGGAAAATCCGAAGGATATTTATGCTTTATTGAGGTTAAATATCGTTCAAGCAGTGAATTTGGATTTCCCTCAGAGGCTGTAGATAATAGAAAAAGAAGAAAGATTTTTTATACAGCCATAAGTTATATGAATTATCGAAAGTATCTTCCGGACACACCCTGCCGTTTTGATATAGTGGTAATACTAAAAGATAGATATACTCTTATAAAGAATGCATTTGAAGGTATTTTGTAAAGAAAGGCTGATAGTATGACATTTATAGATAGCAGAAATGCAAGATTGAACAAGACAAGTAAGGTACCATATATAGAATTTCCGCCCTTATCAGATATTCCCTTTGTTGTTCACGGATTTTCTACTAGGCTTGGTGGTGTCAGCACAGGAATGTTTTCATCCATGAATTTGGGTTCAGGTTCGTCTCCATATAAGGATAATCCAGAAAATATAAGAGAAAATTTTATACGAATAGCAAATAGTATCGGTGTGGATCCTAATTCCTTGGTCATATCCGATCAGGTTCATAAGACAGAAATACGCTTGGTAAATGATATTGATAAGGGAAAAGGCTTTAATAGTCCCAGGGATTATCAAGAAATTGATGGTCTTATTACTAACACACCCGGTATAACCCTAGTAACAAAATACGCTGATTGTGTACCTCTATATTTTGTTGATCCTGTTAAGTGTGCAATCGGACTATCCCATTCTGGTTGGAAGGGAACAGTTAATCGTATAGGACATAAAACAGTTAAAGAGATGGAAAATGCCTTTGGCAGTAACCCTAAGGATATTATAGCGGTTATAGGACCTTCAATCTGTGTGGATTGCTATGAGGTCGGTGAAGAAGTAGCACAGGAGTTTAGGAATGCATTTTCTAACATTGAAGATAATCAACTTTTTGATGATGAGACATCACCTATCCTTGTGAAAAATCAAAGGGGAAGGTATCAACTAAACCTATGGAAAGCTTGTCGCAGAGTATTATTGGAGGCAGGACTAAGCGAAGAGAATATTCATATTAGCAAGGTCTGTACATCATGTAATAGCCAGCTTTTATTCTCCCATAGAAAGACAAAGGGAAAACGAGGAAGTCTTGCTGCGTTTCTTGCTATTTCCGCGAATAATCAGATTAGTCCAATGAAATTGACATGATTTATGTAATAGAGCACTAAACTAATAACACATAAAGGAAATTGGAGATTTATATATAATGAATAAAACACATATCATAAAGGATGTTGAAGTAGGTAGCATAGCAGAAGAGCTGGGTTTAGTACCCGGTGATGAGCTTTTATCGATAAATGATACAAGTATAAAGGATGTCCTTGATTACCATTATTTAATAAAGGACGAAATACTTAATGTACTGATTAGAAAGCCTGACGGAGAAGAATGGGAGCTAGATATTGAGAAGGACTATGATGATGATTTGGGCATAATATTCGAGGATGGACTTATGGATTCCTATAGTTCTTGTCGTAATAAATGCATATTTTGTTTCATAGATCAGATGCCCCCGAATATGAGAGATACATTATATTTTAAGGATGATGATGCCAGGTTATCATTTCTTCAGGGTAACTACATTACACTTACAAACTTAAGTGAAGAGGAAGTCGATAGAATTATATTTTATAAGCTATCGCCTATAAATATATCCATTCATACTACCAATGAGGACCTTAGATGCAGAATGCTAAAGAATCGATTTGCAGGAAGCTCTTTATCAAAGATGCAGAGACTTAAGGATGCAGGAATTATCATGAACGGACAGATAGTTCTTTGCAAGGGTTGGAACGACAAGGATGAACTAGAAAAAACCATACATGATTTGTCAGCCTTCCTTCCTGAAATGCAGAGTGTTTCTATTGTACCGGTAGGAATTACAAAATACAGAGACAATCTTACTCCTCTTGAGCCTTTCTCTTCGAATGAAGCTAAGGAAGTTGTTGAAACCATCCATCGATGGCAAAATATCTTTCTGACCCATTATTATACAAGATTTATCTATGGCAGTGATGAGTGGTATATAAATGCCGGTCTTCCTCTTCCTGATGAGGATGATTATGAGGGATATCCTCAGATAGAGAACGGAGTAGGAATGCTAAGGTCATTTAAGGAAGAATTCTACTCATGTTTTAATGATTTATCAGGAGATGATAGGGCAAAGGAATTGTCTATAGCAACTGGAGTTCTGGCTTCTCCCTATATAAGCAGAATGGCTAATGATATAATGGACAAGTTCTCTAATATTAAGATTTATATTCATACAATAGAAAATAATTTCTTTGGGAAGAATATTACTGTTGCAGGGCTTATAACTGGTGGCGACTTAACTAACCAATTGAAGAATAAGACTCTTGGTAAAGCCTTACTTTTACCGGATGTTCTTCTTCGTCACGGAGAGCACATTCTATTGGATGATATCACAATCGAGGACATTGAAAGAACTTTACAAACAAGAATCAGTATTGTACAATCAGATGGAAAGTCTTTCATCGATACTATACTGAATATATAGTTATAGATTAATGGAATTTTTAATAAGAATTAGGAGAAATTATGAGCAGAACAATAGTGGCCATTATCGGCAGACCTAATGTGGGTAAATCCACATTATTTAATGCTCTGGCAGGTGAACGGATATCAATTGTTAACGATAACCCGGGAGTAACCAGAGATCGTATATATGCCGATGTTACATGGCTAAATACACAATTTACATTGATAGACACAGGAGGAATTGAACCTGATAGTAAGGATGAAATGCTTACCTATATGCGCCAGCAGGCTGAAATGGCCATTGAAACAGCCGATGTTATTATATTTCTGGTCGATGTTCGTCAAGGCCTTGTAGACGCCGATTCAAAGGTAGCTGATATGCTTAGACGAAGTAATAAGCCCATCGTATTGGTCGTAAATAAGGTCGATAATTTTGAAAAGCTTATGCCGGATGTATATGAATTCTATAACCTCGGAATTGGAGAACCTCAACCAGTATCAGCCTCCTCTAGGCTAGGCTTTGGTGATATGCTTGATGAAGTTGTTAAGCATTTTGACTCTACATCTAATACTGAGATTGAGGATGAACGTCCGAGAATTGCCATTGTCGGTAAGCCAAATGTAGGAAAATCCTCTATAGTTAACAAGCTAGTGGGAGAGAACAGGGTTATCGTGTCAGACATAGCAGGAACCACCAGAGATGCTATAGATACGCCAATCCGAAGAAATAAAAAAGAATATGTACTTATAGATACCGCAGGCCTTAGAAGAAAGAGTAAGATAAAAGAGGAGCTGGAGCGTTTCAGTATAATACGTACGGTCGCTGCTGTAGAACGGGCTGATATAGTCGTTCTAGTAATTGACGCCACCGAAGGTATTACAGAACAGGACGCTAAAATTGCCGGAATAGCCCATGATAGGGGTAAGGGCATAGTCATTGTAGTTAACAAATGGGATTTAATTGATAAGAATAATAATTCAGTCAAAGAATATACGAAGGATATTAAAGATATTCTATCCTTTGTACCATATGCCGAAATTATATTTATCTCAGCAGAGACAGGCCAAAGACTTGGTAAGCTGTTTGAAGTTATCGAAGTAGTAATTCAGAACCAAAATCTTAGAGTTTCTACCGGTGTACTAAATGAAATTATGGCTGAAGCAACAGCACTTCAACAGCCTCCTTCTGATAAGGGTAAGCATTTAAGACTTTATTACATCACTCAAGTAGCGATAAAGCCTCCGACATTTGTTATATTTGTAAATGACAAGAAGCTAATGCATTTTTCATACACAAGATATATTGAAAACAAGATTCGTGAAGCCTTTGGTTTTTCCGGGACTTCCTTAAAGTTCATTATTAGAGAGCGAAAGGAGAGCTAATAAATGGTTTTTGCTATTATCTTTTGTATTTTATTCGGCTATTTGTTTGGTTGCTTCTCAACCGGTTTTTTTATCGGCAAGATAATGAAGGTTGATATTAGACAGTACGGAAGCAAAAGTTCAGGAACTACCAATGCACTTAGGACACTGGGACCAAGGGCTGGACTTCTTACTCTTCTTGGAGATATGCTTAAGGCTATCATTGCAATTGTTTTGATAAGATTATTAATTTTACCTGAGATTTTTCCCGAGATAGAAAACATCAGATTACTATCCCTCTATACTGGTCTGGGAGTAGTGATAGGACATAATTATCCTGTATGGCTAAAATTTAGGGGAGGAAAGGGTATAGCTGCTACAGCAGGATCCATGGTTGCATTCGATCCCTTAATAATTCCTTTTGGCTTACCAGTATTTATTATATCAGTTGCAATTACTAGATATGTATCGGTTGGCTCATTAATGATTGCAACAATGTTTCCTATATGGGTTATAATACGTAATCCTGGCAATGTACATATGCTTATTGTCGCAATTTTTTATACTATCTTTGCGTTTATTAAGCATAGGTCTAATATTAAGCGTTTAATGAATGGAACTGAGAACAAGCTGGGACAAAGAGTAAAAATAGATAATAAGTGACAATAAAAGAGGAGGTAAAACCTCCGCTATATGTAGTGAAATGTTATAATTCATTGAGGAGGTTTTGATATGAGTAAAATCGGGATACTTGGTGCAGGAACATGGGGAACCGCAATAGGAATCCTACTTTCAGATAATGGACATGATGTTACCATGTGGTCAAAGATTGAAAAGGAAGCCAAAGACTTAGATGAATCAAGAGATAATATTAAGAATCTACCGGGAGCAATACTTCCAAAGGAAGTTAAAATTACACTTGATATTAAAGAGGCTTGCAATGACAAGGATATAATTGTTATGGCTGTTGCCTCACCCTATACCCGCGTTATTTCCAAAGAAGCCGCTCCATATATAAAGGAAGGGCAGATTGTAATAAATGTATCAAAGGGCTTAGAAAACGGAACCCTTCTTACCCTTGCTGATATTATAAAGGATGAGATCCCTCAGGCAGAGGTAGCTGTCATGTCAGGACCAAGCCATGCTGAGGAGGTAAGTCGCAGAATACCCACCACAATCGTGGTTGGCTCATCCTGCAAAGAAACAGCACATTTTATACAGGATGTATTTATGAATGATGTATTTAGGGTATATACCAGTCCTGATACGATTGGTATAGAGCTAGGAGCCGCCCTAAAGAATGTAATAGCTCTAGCTGCAGGTATAATTGATGGTCTAGGTCTTGGCGACAATACCAAAGCTGCATTAATGACCCGTGGAATGGCCGAAATCAGTAGATTAGGCATAGAAATGGGCGGCCGTATGGAGACATTCTCTGGTCTATCAGGAATGGGAGACTTGTTTGTTACCTGCACCAGTAAGCATAGTCGTAATAGGAATGCCGGTGTATTAATAGGACAAGGCTATTCAATGGAAGAAGTTGCAAAGAAGGTTAATCAGGCTATTGAGGGCGTAAACACTGCAAAAGCCGCTCTTACTCTGGCTAGAAAATATAATGTGGAAATGCCTATAGTAGAACAGATTAACATGGTTTTATTTGAAGGTAAATCTGCAGCAGATGCAGCAACAGACCTCTTAGTAAGGGACAAGCGTAATGAATATAAAACCCTAGAATGGGATTAGATGGTAGCAGGTACAGTATAGGCTATATCATTGAATCAATGATATAGCCACTTTTTTATTTACGCTACCAGGTACAGTAGCTGCTACCGATTTCTCAATTATATGTTTACTTTGGGATACCTTGGATGTATAATATCCAAATAGTGAAATTTATACAAATGCGACAAGGGTGAGGGTATGTCTAAGAAAAAACAGGGTGATAAGACAAGGGCTATTAGGAACAGTATATTTTCAATCCGACTCATGTGGGGTATTAATAAGGGAACCATATTAACCGAAATACTTTCAAATGCTCTTGGATATTTTGGATGGGTTTTTTATAGTGTATTTTTTATTCGTTATTTGGTAGGTGCTATAGAAAGAGAGGAGGATTTCAAAAAGATATTAGTTTTTATCTTAGTCTCCGCTGCATTTTTTATGTTAGCTGCTTTCTATAACGCTTATATAAGTGGTAGCTTTATTCCCATATCATCAGTAAAAATATATCATAAGCTTTATAGTCTCTTGTATAAAAAAGCAAGAAATGTAGAGCTTAGTTGCTTTGAGGATAGTGGCTTCTATAACAAGTATACCTTGGCAATTGATAATGCCCATGAGAGGCTTATTAAGTTAGTAGATAATAATTTTGGTGTTATTTCAGGTGCTATCGCAGCAATCGTCGTGTTTACTACGATGTTTCGAATAGATAAGATTGCAGTGTTATTTGTTATATTTCCTATTATAGGCAATTTTGTATTTGGATTTTTCTACAATAAGTGGTCCTTCAAAAGAGACCAAGCTATGGCTCCATACAAACGTCGGATTGAATATGTTAACCGTGTAATGCATTTGGCTGATTACTCTAAGGAAATGAGACTGTCAAAGGTTTATAATCTGATGAAGGAAAAATATCTAAAGGCTATAGATTCTTTGTTTGAAGTAGTAGAGCAATATGTTTTTAAAATCAATCTTCCCTTATGGTTTAGAAACTACTTTACCTTTACCATAATTTTTGAAGGGGTTTTATTATACGGTGCTTATCGTACGATTATATCCAAAACAATGATGCTATCAGAACTGGCAGTGCTATCTAGTGCAATGGTATCAGCTACTTGGATTCTCATTACCTTCACAGAAAATATTATGGAAAGTATTAAGCAGAGTCTCTTCATAGAAAATCTTAGAACATTTATGGAATATGAGGAAAAGCTTCCTGAGGATTGGGATGGCATTACACCTGATGCTTCCATATCCTCTATTGAATTTCGCAATGTAAGCTTCTCATATAAGGCTGGTTCTAATCCTGTAGTTAAGAAGCTTTCCTTTATTATTGATGGAAATACTAACACGGCTTTTGTAGGACATAACGGAGCAGGAAAGACAACCATAATTAAGCTTTTATTTAGACTATATGATCCCACTGAAGGTGAGATTTTACTTAACGGTATAAATATAAAGGAATATAATCTAAAGGCTTATAGAGCATTATTTGCGGCGGCTTTTCAGGATTATAAAATCCTAGCTCTTTCTATTAAAGAAAATGTAATGATGCGTAGGGTTACTTCAGAGGATGATACCATAATAGATAACGCTCTAAAGAAGTCGGGTATTTATGATAAGATCATGTCATTACCTGAAGGAGCTGATACCATTTTAACTAAGGAGTTTGATGAAAATGGTTCACAGCTTTCTGGTGGCGAGTATCAAAAGATAGTGGTAGCCAGAGCATTTGCAAAGGATTCATCTATTAAGGTATTTGATGAACCTTCCAGCGCTCTTGATCCAATTGCTGAATATGAGCTATATGATAGCATCCTTAAGGACAGTAAGGATAAAACCACCATATTTATATCCCATAGATTATCCTCCGTTCGCAATGCCAATATGGTATATATGCTTGAAAATGGAGAAATTATTGAGCGGGGAACTCATGATCAACTAATGAAAAGCAAAGGTTCTTACGCTGATATGTACAATAAGCAGGCGAAAAATTATTTGGCTGTTGAATGCCTTAGGGAGGTGACTCTATAATGTCTACTAAGGATAAAAAATCACCGAATGTAAAAAAGATATGGATGAATAATTGGTTTATCATAAGCCTTTCATTTAAAACAGCACCTGTCTTTATGATTTATATGATTTTTGAAGAAATAAAGCAGGGTGTACTTGTATTCTTAGAGCATACATATGGAATTCATTATGTACTAGAGGCAGCTGAGTATGGGAAACCATTTATATTGGTAGTACGTTTCCTATCTATAATCTTAGCCTCATGGGCAATATCATTTGTATTTTCTGGTATATTTCAGAATTATATTTCACAAAAAGGGATGCTTAAAATACAAAAAAAGCTAAAGGAATTAATCTATGATAAAGTAAAGGATATTGATTTAGAGTGCTATGACAATCCTGAATATTATAACAACTTCGTCCTTGCCATATCTGAATCAGAGCAGTCAATAGACAGGGCTCATAAGATACTAAAATCAACAACATATGGCTTTACAGCCTTAATAACAAGCGGAATATTCTTTCTTACCATCGATGCAGTATCGGTCATATTTGTAGTGGGAGCCTTTGTGCTAACATTTTTCTTTACTAAGTATATTAATAAACTGAATTATAAGAACCGAATAGAGAAGAACCCCTTTGAAAGAAAGCGAGCATATGTTCATAGAGTCTTTTATCTAAATGAGTATGCCAAGGAGCTTCGCCTAAATCCTGGTATATCAACAAGACTTGATGATGAATTTAATAATTCCAATAATGAGATTCAGATGATTGAGAAGAAATATGCCCCAAAAAGAACCATACTTCAATTTATAGTTCAATATGTTACAAACGATTTTATCACTGATGTTATATATATAGTATATTTAGTATATCGCGCCGCAGTAATGCATGCTATTTCATATAGTAGTGTAGTGGTTTTATGGAATTCCCAGGGGCATCTTAAGAATAGCTTGAGGTCTTTTGCACAGATTTTACCACAGCTATCAGAAAACAGCCTTTATATCGAAAAAATACAGGACTTTCTTAAATACGATAAAAATGTAATAAGTGTGAAGAACCTTCCTGTCCCGAAGGATTCAAAGGCTCTTGAGATTAGAAATATATCTTTTGGCTATAGCGAAAAAGATGGTTATATACTGAACAACATTAGTCTTACCATTCATCCAAATGAGAAGGCGGCTTTGGTTGGATATAACGGTGCTGGTAAAACAACGCTTATAAAGCTTATTATGCGTCTATATGACCCCTGTGAAGGTGAAATACTTTACGATGGGATAAACATAAAGGATTATGACCTAAATGGCTACAGAGAAGCAATAGGAGCCATATTCCAGGATTTTAGGATATTTGCTGCAACGGTAGAGGAGAATGTATTCTTAGACGAAAATAAAGTCTTTGAAATTAATTCTGAAGAAGAAAACGAAAGGCAGAGAATACTTGATGCCCTAAAATTTAGTGGCTTTAATGATAAGCTCGGTAAGCTTCCAAAGGGATTAAAAACC
>JAQVQL010000378.1 GCA_028701595.1 Herbinix sp. | reverse complement strand
TATTATATTGCCAGCTGCTTTCTCGACATTTCCCGTGTTTATCATGATAAAGTTTTTCAAATCCATTCCTGCTAGTCTCTTCGAAGCTGCAAGCATTGATGGAGCAGGTGAATGGAGGATATTCATAAACATTGGCATTCCCATAGGACGTGGAGGAATTATATCAGCTTTGATACTGAGTTTTCTTGAGCTTTGGAATGCGATTGAACAACCCCTTAATTTTATAAAGATACCAAGCAAGTGGCCGCTTACCTTATTTATTCCCGGGATTTCACCAGGAAAAGCCGGCATATCGCTTGTTGCTTCAGTAATTACGCTGCTTCCTGCATTACTACTCTTTCTGTACGGCGGGCAGTACCTTGAGCAAGGAATTATGGTGACGGGAATAAAGGAATAGGGCGGAGGAGGATAAATCCTCCGTTATTAGTAAAAAAGTTATGAACATACTTGAGGAGGATAAATCCTCCGTTATTAGTAAAAAAGTTATGAACATACTTGAGGAGGATTGTGATGTTTCATAGAATAAAGAATTATTTTAATAAGGAATATTCAAGAGCACTAACAATGAATAGTGAGGATAAGAGAATATCCGTATCGAGTGTAGCGGGTAGATTACTAATAATATTCTTTTTAGCAATGTTCGTCTTTACATTTGTATCCAGAGCTGCGGCTTCATTTACAGTAGCAAAGGTAAGCGTAAGCAGTCCAAAAAGAGATAGATTGTTCTATTCTATATCCGGAATAGGGGAGATTATACCGATTGAAGAGGAGCTTATACTTTTAGAGCCAGGCTATCGGGTTGAGGATGTATATGTATCTACAGGTGAGAAGGTAAGCAAAGATTCGGTATTGTTTGGCTATAATATGAAGGATCTACAGGATAAGTACGATTCATTACAAAATGAAATTGAGAAAACAAAGCTTCAAATATCTGTCGAGAAACAAAAACTTCAACCGGCAGATAGTTTATCATCAAAGACTAGTTTGTTGTCAGTAAGACAAGCACAAGAGAATCTTGATGTTGCAAATAATAACTTAGCTGAGGCAATAAAGGTGTATGAAGATAGTATAAGAGAGACAGAAGCAAAGGAAAACAAAGATTGGCAGAAGGAGTATGAACACAGGCAGAAGCAATATAATACAGCTAAAAAAAATTATGAGTCTGTATTATTCTCCCAAGAAAAACAACTAATGCAATCAAGTAGGATGGTGGACGATGCAAAAGCGGTATTAGTTCAGATAAATGAAAAGTATGGGCAAATAAACCCATTAATCGATGACTACATTGAGGCAGTACAGGGTGAGGATGAAGGCGCAATATATCGTGCTGGGGAGGCTTTAAATGAAGCCTTTTATGGTGGTGTTGATTCCTATGAGGATCATGTGGATGCGGTATTTAACACTGCAATAGGAATGCAACAGGAAGGTACCTATCTATGGTATATACGGAACTACCTATTGCAATGTAATGAGCAGATTAACAACATACTAAAGGATTTGAAAAATGCTGAAAGCAATGCGGCTTCATCTGATATGGACAAACAAACCTATGAATCCTTGAAGAAAAGATATAAGCAAGCATGGTCGGAATATTCACTTATGGTAGATGATTATGAAAGACAAATTGATGCTATAGAAGACGGTCTGGATATAAGAAGCGGCGAGCTTAAAAGGCTTAGAAGGGATGATAAAAGGCTAAAGGAATATTTGATACAACTACGTATTGCCATTAAAGAGAAGACTGAACTTGATGAACCAAGACAGAAATTATATGATTTTGTTATGGGAGATAAGGAAGAATTAATTAATAAGGAAATTAATTCTGCAACACTAGCAGTTTCAAGGGCTGAGGAGGACCATGAATTATTAGAGAAGGAATTTGATATGGTAAGGACTAATTTACAGCTTGAGCTTACAGAGCTAAAGGATACCATAATAAGCATAGAGAATGAGACCTATGATTATAGTGATGCATTGGAAGGTAAAATACAAGCTGTTAGATCAGCAGAAGAAGCAGTAAGGATGGCAAAACAGGTAGTTATATCAAACAAGCTACAGTATGAAATGGCAAACAATCCAAGCAGTAACCAAGCCACTATCCAGATGACAGAATTGAATATTAAGAACTATTATATAGATTTACATAAGGCAGAAAAAGAACTGCAGGAGGTCAATCAATTAATAGAAGCTTCTGGTGAGGTGCTTTCTCCATCCGAGGGTGTAATAACCCATATAGGCTTAGAGGCTGGTAGGTCGACAACGGGGGAAGAGCTTATTAAGATAGGTACAGGAAACTATGTATTAAAAGGTGCATTTATCAGAGACAAAAATATAAGTATACAATTGGGAGGTGATGTGGAGGTCACCTTAGCTGGTAATACCAAGCCTATAGATTCTGAAGTTGGGAAGATATCAATTAATAAAGAGGGTATGACTGAGTTTATTTCAAGCTTACCACAGGGGGGAGACTACTATTTAGGAGAGAAGGCTGAATTTAAGATAAGCACAGAGTCTGAGC
>JAQVQL010000377.1 GCA_028701595.1 Herbinix sp. | reverse complement strand
TTGCTCAATCCTTTAAATTATTATCTAAGAAATGTTGGAATATAAATTGTAGAGCCGTATACGAGACCCGTACGTACGGTTCAATGAGAGGGAAATAATTCTTAGCAATTATTTCTCTACTCTATTTCTCGTGTAAGACTAGAGTAAGCCTCGAGTAAGCCTCGAGTAAGCCTCGAGTAAGCCTCGAGTAAGCCTCGAGTAAGCCGATTAGTAGCTCGAAAACCTACGGTTTTCTCGCTCGCGTTGCACTTATCTATATAAATTACCATGTTCAATATTGACATAAAAAGCATGTCATATAGAACATAATAATTTACATGGACTAATCTGCTTATTCGCGTAAGAAATTATTAAGATTTTTTTACTTGATTTATCACAAAAGAGTGGTATATTATTTTAATAAACTAATATGTAAATGAATTACAGCTATTATATTATGAATGTAGGTGAGAGACTTGAAGAAAATAAAACAACTTATATTATCACCATATTGTATATCAACTTTATTTGCCTTAAAGATGATGGTTTATTATGCTCTGATTGACGTTAATCGTATGGAGCTTATACTAATATTAATGAGTATGGTAGTCTGGGCAATAATACTTATGCTTTTCGGAAGATGCGGTTTAAAGCGAAAACAAGGTATATTTTTTATAGTATACAGCCTGTTAAGCCTACTTATGTTTGCTGATACGATGTATTATAACTACTATAATCAGACCGTATCTGTCAGACAACTATGGCAGGCAAAGGCTGTAGCAGCTGTACCAGCTAGCTTTTTGGCCACACTTATTCCGGCCAGCTTTCTTTTGTTTGTGGATATACCCTTTGTATATAACTATTTTAAGAAGTATTCACAAAAGTTTAGTAATATGAAACCGGCTATTCATAGGGAGCTTAAGCTGGCTTTTTACTTGTTAACTATGTTGATATTTACTATGATAGCTAACCCCTTTAGCTCAGCGGCAGTAGCGAGAGTTAATAGTATGGAGTTCTTTACTAATCATGTGGGGGACCTATATGAAACTATCACAGATAATCTTGTAAAGAGCGAGATGGATGAGGAAGAGATATTTGAGGCTGTCGCAGATAAGGTTCAGGAACCTATAATGCCTAAATATTATGAGGCAGGAAAGGGTAAAAATCTGTTGGTTATACAGCTGGAGGCTTTCCAGGACTTTGTCTTAAATGCTCAGTATAATGGTCAGGAGATAACCCCTAACTTAAATAGGCTGATTAATGATAATACCATTTACTTTGATCAGTACTATTCAAATACAGGTAAAGGGAATACCGCTGATGCGGAGTTTTCATCACTTAACAGTATTTATCCCCTAATAGACGGGGAGATTTATCGGCTATATGAGGATAATACATTTCATGGACTTCCCTGGCTGATGAGAGAACAGGGATATAGCTCATTTGCTGTTCATGGATATGAGGGAGACTTCTGGAATAGGGAGGCTGCATATCCCTACCAAGGCTTTGAGGATTATATCAGCATGGAGGACCTAAACCAGGATGAAGTCATAGGAATGGGCATATCGGATAAGTCAATGTTTAGTCAGCTTGTTCCTATACTTAAAGAGCAGAAAAGTCCATTCTTTTCATTTGTAATAACACTAACAAATCATCATCCCTTTAATCTAGATGATGAGTATAAATCCTTGGAGCTTATTGAAGAGGATATGGATACGAAATTCGGTTCCTACTTGCAGACAGTCCGTTATACCGATGAGGCAGTCGGACAATTTATAGCAGATATGAAGGAAGCGGGCTTATATGATAATACAGTGATCGCTCTTTATGGAGACCATCATGGCTTAAATTGTGGCATGGAGGATGTTAGGGATAGTGTAAGTGATTTTATTGGTAGAGGTTATGATTATGATGAGATGCTGAATATACCTTTGCTTATACATATACCTAATAGCGATATAAGCGAAAACATCCATACAACCGGGGGACAGATAGATTTTCTACCTACAATTGCTAATATCATGGGTATAACCCTTGACAATAAATTGATTTTAGGTCAGGATATTGTAAATGCTAGCCAAGGATTTGTAGCCTTTACAACCTATCTTTTCGAAGGCTCCTTTGCAAATAACGATGTGATATTCCAGATATCTAGAGAAGAGATATTTGAGAATAGCAGAGCATGGCGTATCGGAACCAATGAAGAGGAGAGTGTCCTGCCTTATAGGGAAGAATATGAACAAGCGCTCTTGTATAAGAAGATATCAAAGGAAATTCTGGAACAGAACCTGATGAATAAATCTGGCAATAATGAATAAAAACTTAATCTGCCCAAGTAACATATATAAAAAAACGGTTACTTGGGCAGAATTTTCTTGACATTAGGATAAAATTGTATTAATGTATAAATAATCATTATCTGTTTATAAATATAAATATATCTATTGGAGGTAGAGTATGAATTTGAGGGGACGAAGTTTTTTAACATTAAAGGATTATACTCCTGAAGAAATCGAATATTTACTTGGCTTGGCTAAACAGCTAAAG
>JAQVQL010000376.1 GCA_028701595.1 Herbinix sp. | reverse complement strand
GATGTCCTTTTGACGATAGGCAAGCTTCTCACCACATGCTATTTTAATCTGTTCCTTTATCATATCAATTCCGGTAACCATCTCAGTTACGGGATGCTCCACCTGAATTCTTGTATTCATTTCCATGAAATAAAAATCACCCTTATTGTCAAGTAGGAACTCAATGGTTCCAGCATTTACATATCCTGTTGTTTTTGCCGCCTTAACCGCGGCATTTCCCATCCTAATTCGTAGCTCCTTACTAATTACCGCACAGGGAGATTCCTCCATAAGCTTCTGATTTCTTCTTTGGACTGAGCAATCTCTTTCGCCAAGGTGTATTACATTTCCATGCTTATCGGCAAGAATTTGAAATTCCACATGCTTAGGATTAATTATCAGTTTTTCCATGTATAGCTTATCATCGCCAAATGCTGCTTTAGCTTCATTCTTTGCAGATATTATAGCCTTCTCCAAATTGCATGACGCGTAAACTGCACGCATTCCTTTTCCGCCACCGCCTGATACAGCTTTAATCATGACAGGATATCCAATCTGCTCAGCAAGCCCTGCGGCATCCTTAATATTATCAATTTCCCCATCAGAACCGGGTACTACCGATATACCAGCCTTTTGCATAGTCTCTCTGGCCTTAGATTTACTTCCTAAGAGCTCTATGGTGTCTGCATTAGGTCCGATAAATGTAATATTACAGTCCTCACACATTCTAGCGAATGAGCTGTTCTCTGAGAGAAATCCAAAGCCCGGATGAATGGCTGTAGCCCCGGTAAGAACCGTTGCACTTATGATGTTTTGCATATTAAGATAGCTGTCCCTTGATTTATAGGGGCCTATACATACAGCCTCATCTGCCATTAGAACATGCAAAGCCTCATTATCTGCCTCGGAATATACGGCTACCGTATCAATACCCATCTCCTTACAGGCACGGATAATTCGAACCGCGATTTCTCCGCGATTTGCAATCAATATTTTATGAAACATCTCTTCTCCTTACATATAAGGTCAATTGCTTTTTATGAACTGCTTCCAACAGCGAATGTAAATATTGCCTCCACTGCCAGCTCATCCTCGACATAGGCAACCGCAGTTCCAACCCCAAAGCTTCCCCTGTTTTTTATGATTTCTACATCAAGTATAATAACGTCACCAGGTACAACCTGACGTCTGAATTTAACCTTATCCATTCCTCCGAAATATACAATCTTCCCTGCATTCTTCTCTTCGGAAAGCATAACCACCGCACCGGTCTGAGCTAGGGCTTCCAATACTATAACGCCTGGCATAACCGCCTTTCCAGGAAAATGCCCTACAAAATAAGGCTCATCCATGGTTACGCATTTTCTGCCTTTTCCATGAACTCCGGGTTCCAGTTCATCTATTCGATCAACTAGTAGAAACGGAGGCCGGTGGGGTATAATTTTCTGTATCTCATCTACATTTAACATAATAATCCCTTTCCAATATAATAGCAAGACTTTTCCATATTTTAACACGTACTTACTTTATAATATATAAAGGCTGACCAAATTCCACCATCTCTTCATTCTCTACCAAGCACTTTATAATCTCGCCCTCTACTTCACTTTCAATCTCATTCATCAGTTTCATCGCCTCAATGATGCAGACAGGCTGTCCTTTTTTCACTATATCTCCCACACTGGCAAAAGCAGGCTTATCCGGTGCAGGCTGAGCATAAAAAGTCCCTACCATCGGTGATAGTATCTTCTTAGTTCCGGGTATTTCTTTATCCAAAGATGCATTCGTCGTAGATGTGTTCGCCTTAGCTTCATTTGTAAGGGATTCATTTATCTTAGTATTTTCTACTCCTTGCCTGATGGCCAGAGCCTCGGCAGGCAGTACATTAATATTCTTTTCCAATTCAAGTTTAAAGTTTTCTCTCTCCAGTTTAATCCTCGTAAGTCCCATCTTGGTCATCTCTTGCATTAGACTAACAATTTCGTTATATTCCATGGCTATTCCTCCATCTTTTTAAAAATTATACTTGCATTGTGACCGCCAAAGCCTAGGTTATTACTCATTACATAGGTCAGATTGCCTTCTCTTCCCTTATTTGGCACATAATCCAAATCACATTCCTCATCAGGTTCCCTAAGACCTATGGTTGCAGGTATAAAGCCTTCTTCTATGGCTTTAATACAGACTACCGCTTCTACTCCTCCCGCTGCTCCAAGTAAATGCCCTATCATTGATTTAGTTGAGCTAACAGGTATATTGTAAGCCTCAGCTCCAAACGCAGCCTTCATTGCCATAGTCTCTAGCCTATCATTAATAGGTGTACTAGTGCCATGGGCATTTATATAGGAGATATCCTTGGGTTCTATACCTGCCTCCTTCATGGCATTTTTCATGGACATTGCTCCACCGTGTCCGTCAGGTGACGGTGCTGTAATATGATATGCATCACCGGTAGCCCCGTAGCCCACGACTTCAGCATAGATTTTTGCTCCGCGCTTCTTTGCATGCTCATATTCCTCCAGTAACAGGATACCTGCTCCTTCACCCATAACAAA
>JAQVQL010000067.1 GCA_028701595.1 Herbinix sp. | reverse complement strand
CGGATTAGCAGCAATCGGATTAGGAACAATCGGATTAGCAGCAATCGGATTAGGAACTCGAAATGCTTCGCATTTCTCGTTCACGCTACGCTTATCCATGCAAAAATACATTTTAATTTGACGTAAAATGCACGTCAATTAAAATGTATGTTTTACATGAACTAATCCGATTAACGTGGAAATTAAAAAAGTCAACAAATTTAATGTTGACAGTGTAATTTAATTGTGGTAGTATGAAAAGTGCACTATTGTGGTGATATATGCCTAATTAGTATTATTATAGCATATACGTTTAAAAAAGAAAAGCTATTTTTATAACAAATCTCAAGACTTCTCTAGATTTTAGTGGAGTCTTGTGTATACTTATTAAACTCAAGGGGTGAAAACGTCAATGGATAGAAACAGAATGCATCCAGTCAAAGTTGGTAATAACGTTAGAATGAGTTACTCCAAGCAAGAAGAAGTATTGGAGATGCCTAATCTAATTGAGGTTCAGAAGGATTCCTATCAATGGTTTCTTAACGAAGGACTGAAAGAAGTATTTGATGATATTTCTCCAATATCGGATTACGGCGGGCACTTGAGTCTGGAATTCGTAGACTTTGCATTATGCGAGGATGACATTAAATATACGATCGAAGAGTGTAAGGAAAGAGATGCAACATATGCAGCTCCCTTAAAAGTAAAGGTTAGGCTCCATAACAAGGAGAATAACGAAATCAATGAACATGATATATTTATGGGTGATTTGCCGCTAATGACCGAAACTGGTACCTTTGTTATAAATGGTGCGGAAAGAGTTATTGTAAGCCAACTAGTTCGTTCCCCAGGTATCTATTATGCAGTTGACCATGATAAAATTGGTAAGAAATTATTTTCTGCCACAGTAATACCTAACAGAGGAGCTTGGTTAGAATATGAGACAGATTCCAACGATGTTTTTTATGTTAGGGTCGATAGAAATAGAAAGGTTCCTATTACCACGTTTGTCAGAGCGTTGGGATATGGAACTAATGAAGAAATTAAGCAACTATTTGGTGAAGAGCCAAAGATACTTGCAAGTTTGGCTAAGGATCCAAGCACTGCTAAGGATCCATCAGGGAATTATCAGGATGGATTATTAGAGCTATACAAAAAACTACGTCCCGGTGAGCCTTTGGCGGTTGAGAATGCCGAATCCTTACTTAATAGTATGTTTTTTGATTCCAGAAGATATGACTTGGCTAAGGTTGGACGTTATAAATTCAATAAAAAACTGGCATATCGTAATCGTATAGTCGGCTTTGTACTCGCTGAGGATGTGGTTGATAAATCAACAGGAGAGATTATTGCCGAAGCCGGAACTGCTGTAAAAAATGATTTGGCACTTCTTATACAGGATGCAGCAGTACCATCCGTTATGATACAAACTGATGAAAGAAATGTGAAGGTTATTTCCAATATGATGGTTAACCTTTCTTATCATGTCCCTGAAATCAGTGTAGCTGAACGAAAATCAATGGGTATCTCTGAGAATGTATATTACCCTGTTTTAAAGAAAATATTAGAGGAAAATTCCTCTATAGAAGATATCAAGGAAGCAATTAAAAAGAATATTAGTGAACTTATTCCCAAGCATATCACCAAGGAAGATATTATTGCTTCTATTAATTATAATATTTGCTTGGAATATGGAATAGGAAACCACGATGATATCGATCATCTTGGAAACAGAAGAATCCGTGCAGTTGGAGAGCTTTTGCAGAACCAATATCGTATAGGTTTATCCAGAATGGAACGTGTAGTAAGAGAAAGAATGACTACGCAGGATTTGGAAGGTATCAGTCCTCAGTCCCTAATAAATATTAAGCCTGTAACGGCTGCTGTTAAAGAGTTCTTTGGAAGCTCTCAGCTGTCACAGTTTATGGATCAGCATAATCCTCTTGGAGAGCTGACACATAAGAGACGTCTTTCAGCTCTTGGACCAGGAGGTCTTTCCCGTGATAGAGCTGGCTTTGAGGTACGTGACGTACACTATTCTCACTATGGAAGAATGTGTCCGGTTGAGACACCTGAAGGCCCTAACATCGGTCTAATTAACTCCCTCGCATCCTATGCAAGGATTAATGAATATGGATTTATCGAAGCCCCTTATCGTATGGTAGATAAAGAAGACCCTCAAAATCCTAAGGTTACTAAAGAGGTTATTTATCTTACCGCTGATGAAGAGGATAGATATATAGTCGCACAAGCGAATGCAGAGATTAATGAGGAGGGCTATTTTATCGGCAACAGTATATCTGGCCGTTATAAGGAAGAAACTTCTCAATATGAGAAGCAGAAAATTGACCTGATGGATGTATCGCCTAAGATGGTATTCTCTGTGGCTACAGCCCTTATTCCATTCTTAGAGAATGACGATGCGAACCGAGCACTTATGGGTGCTAACATGCAGCGTCAAGCAGTTCCTCTGCTTATGACAGAAGCTCCTGTTGTAGGAACCGGTATAGAAGCAAAGGCTGCTATTGACTCAGGTGTATGTGTACTGGCTAAAAAGCCTGGTGTTGTAGAGAGAGTAACAGCTAAGGATATTGTTATAAAGCATGATGATGGTTCAAAGCATACCTATCGTATGATTAAGTTTGCCAAGAGTAACCAAGGAACCTGTATTAACCAAAGACCTGTTGTAAAATGGGGCGAAAGAATTGAAGAAGGTCAAGTTATCGCAGACGGACCTTCCACTTCAAAGGGTGAGTTGGCCTTAGGTAAAAATCCTCTAATAGGCTTTATGACTTGGGAAGGATATAACTACGAGGATGCTGTACTACTTAGCGAGCGTCTTGTTCAGGAAGATATATATACCTCCATTCATATAGAAGAGTATGAGGCAGAGGCTAGAGATACAAAGCTTGGACCCGAAGAAATCACAAGAGACGTACCTGGTGTGGGTGATGATGCTCTAAAGGATCTTGATGAAAGAGGAATTATTCGTATCGGGGCTGAAGTTCGTGCAGGTGATATTCTTGTGGGTAAGGTTACACCTAAGGGCGAGACTGAGCTTACTGCAGAGGAAAGACTTCTGCGAGCAATCTTTGGTGAAAAAGCCAGGGAAGTAAGAGACACCTCTCTTAGAGTTCCCCATGGTGAGTACGGAATTATTGTAGATGCCAAGGTATTTACCAGGGAAAACGGAGATGAATTATCTCCTGGTGTAAATGAAACAGTACGTGTATATATAGCACAGAAAAGAAAAATACAGGTTGGAGATAAGATGGCTGGTCGTCATGGTAATAAGGGTGTTGTATCCCGTGTATTACCTGTAGAGGATATGCCTTTCCTACCCAACGGAAGACCTTTGGATATCGTGTTGAATCCTCTGGGTGTACCTTCCCGTATGAACATCGGACAGGTACTTGAAATTCATCTTTCTTTAGCTGCTAAGGTACTCGGTATTGACATCTCTACGCCTGTATTTGACGGAGCAAATGAGTTCGATATTATGGATACTCTGGAAATTGCCAATGACTATGCAAATTGCGATTGGAAAGAGTTTGAAGCTAAATATAAAAACAACATAGATGCTGAAATGTTGAAGTATTTGAAGGAACATCATGGAGAAAGTGATGAATGGGAGGGAGTTCCCATTAATACCGATGGAAAGGTATTGCTTCGTGACGGTAGAACAGGTGAGTATTTTGACCAGCCTGTAACCGTTGGCTTTATGCATTACTTGAAGCTCCATCATCTCGTTGATGATAAGATACATGCCCGTTCCACAGGCCCTTACTCATTAGTAACGCAACAGCCTCTAGGCGGTAAGGCACAATTTGGCGGACAAAGATTTGGCGAAATGGAGGTTTGGGCTCTGGAAGCATACGGAGCTGCATACATTCTCCAGGAAATTCTGACTGTAAAATCTGACGATGTGACCGGTCGTGTTAAAACCTATGAAGCTATTATTAAGGGCGAAAATATTAGTGAACCGGGAATACCTGAATCCTTTAAGGTCTTATTAAAGGAGCTGCAGTCATTAGCACTTGATGTTACAGTTCTTGATGAGTACGGTAATGAGATTAGAATGACTGAGAGTGTAGAATATGGTGATACTGATATGACCCAGCTAATTGAAGGGGAGAATAACTTCAGATACGATGAGGGTTACGAAAATGCCGGTTTCACTCAGACAAGTAGTAATGAAATCGAAGGTGAGATTTTTGATATCTACGAAGAAGATTCGAACGACATAGATGATAGCGGTGAAGAAGACATTGATGATGAAATTAATGATGAAATGGAAGATGACTTATAAACCGTTAGTAATCACAGGATCAAAAGCAGAATTGACGAAGGGAGAGCCAAATAATGCCTGAAATGATGTATAGCAATGAGCAGGAGATAACCTATGATGCAATTAAGATTGGTCTTGCTTCTCCAGAAAAAATTAGGGAGTGGTCAAAGGGGGAAGTTAGAAAACCCGAGACTATTAACTACAGAACCTTAAAGCCAGAAAAAGACGGTTTGTTCTGTGAAAGAATTTTTGGCCCCAGTAAGGACTGGGAATGTCATTGTGGTAAATATAAAAAGATTAGATATAAAGGTGTAGTTTGTGACCGTTGTGGAGTCGAGGTTACTAAGGCTAGTGTACGTCGAGAAAGAATGGGACATATTGAACTGGCGGCTCCAGTATCCCATATATGGTATTTTAAAGGAATACCAAGCCGTATGGGTTTACTACTGGATTTATCACCAAGAACATTGGAAAAGGTGCTTTACTTTGCTTCCTATATTGTACTTGACAAAGGAACATCTGATCTTCAATACAAGCAGGTTCTTAACGAGAAAGAGAAGCAAGAAGCGATTGAAAACTTTGGCTATGGTAGCTTTACTCTCGGTATGGGGGCAGAAGCGGTCCAGCAGCTACTTAGAGAGATTGATTTAGAGAAGGAATCCCATGATCTCAAAAAGGCATTGAAGGATTCTACAGGGCAGAAGCGTGCCAGAATTATCAAACGCTTAGAAGTAGTCGAAGCTTTTCGTGAATCAGGAAATAAGCCTGAATGGTTAATTCTCACCGTTATTCCGGTTATTCCTCCCGATCTGCGTCCTATGGTGCAGCTTGACGGTGGACGTTTTGCTACATCGGATATGAACGATCTCTACCGCAGAATAATTAACCGTAACAATCGTTTGAAGAGGCTTCTTGAGCTTGGTGCTCCCGACATTATTGTTCGTAATGAGAAGAGAATGCTGCAGGAAGCTGTTGATGCATTAATAGACAATGGTAGAAGAGGAAGGCCTGTAACCGGACCAGGAAACCGTGCATTAAAGTCATTGTCCGATATGCTAAAGGGTAAGCAAGGACGTTTCCGTCAAAACCTACTTGGTAAACGAGTTGATTACTCTGGTCGTTCAGTTATCGTTGTAGGACCTGAATTAAAGCTTTATCAATGTGGATTGCCTAAAGAAATGGCTATAGAGTTGTTTAAGCCCTTCGTTATGAAGGAGCTTGTAGGCAGAGGTACCGCACATAATATAAAATCAGCAAAGAAGATGGTTGAGAGACTTCAGCCCGAGGTTTGGGACGTACTGGAGGATGTAATTAAAGAGCATCCAGTTATGCTTAACCGTGCTCCTACTCTTCATAGACTTGGTATTCAAGCGTTTGAACCGGTGCTTGTCGAAGGGAAGGCTATTAAGCTACATCCCTTGGTATGTACTGCTTATAATGCAGACTTTGACGGTGACCAAATGGCGGTTCATTTGCCTCTATCGGTTGAAGCGCAGGCAGAATGTAGATTCCTTTTGCTTTCACCTAACAACCTGTTAAAGCCGTCCGATGGTGCTCCTGTTACCGTTCCTTCACAGGATATGGTTCTGGGTATCTATTATCTGACTATAGAAAAGAAAAATGAATCAGGTGCTATCCATGCATTTAAGAGTATTGATGAAGCGATTCTTGCATATGAAAGTAAAACAATTACCCTTCATGAACTTATTAAGGTAAAAATGACTGGTATTAATAATGAAGGTAAGCAGGAATCTAGAATGATTACCTCGACTCTGGGACGCTTTATATTCAATGAAATCATTCCTCAGGATCTAGGATTTGTTGACAGAAATAATGCTGATAATTTTCTTCATTTAGAAATTAATTTTCTAGTAGGAAAGAAGCAGTTAAAGCCTATTCTTGAGAAATGCATTAATATCCATGGCGCAACTCAGACAGCAGAGCTTTTGGATGCAGTTAAATCATTAGGCTACAAATACGCTACAAAGGCAGCATTTACCGTATCTATATCTGATATGAAGGTGCCTGACGAGAAGAAGAAGATTATTGCCGATGCTGAAGAGACCATCGAGAATATCTCAAGAGAATATAGACGTGGTAGAATGACAGAAGAAGAAAGATACAAATCTGTTATTGAGACCTGGAAGGAAGCCGATCAAGTACTGACAGAGATACTTCTTTCGGGACTGGATAGCTTTAATAATATTAAAATGATGTCAGACTCAGGTGCCCGTGGATCCGATAAGCAGATTAAGCAGCTAGCCGGAATGCGTGGACTGATGTCAGATACATCAGGACGTACTATTGAGCTTCCCATCAAATCCAATCTTCGTGAAGGACTTGATGTATTGGAATACTTTATATCTGCTCACGGAGCAAGAAAGGGACTTTCCGATACGGCTCTTCGTACAGCCGACTCGGGATATCTGACCCGTCGTCTAGTTGACGTATCACAGGATTTAATTATCCGTGAGGTAGATTGCTGCGCACATGGTGATGAAATTCCAGGTATGGTGATTAAAGCCTTTACAGATGGTAAGGAAGTTATCGAGGGCTTGGATGAAAGAATCACAGGAAGAAATGCATGTGAAGATATATTAGATGCCGATGGCAATATTATTGTAAAAGCAAATCATATGATTACTCCTAAACGGGCTGCTAAGGTAATTGCAACAGGAGTAGATAAGGTTAAGATAAGAACTATACTATCATGTAAATCCCATATTGGTGTATGTGCTAAATGCTATGGAGCCAACATGGCTACAGGAGAAGCAGTTCAGGTTGGTGAAGCTGTAGGTATTATCGCTGCACAGTCTATAGGTGAGCCAGGAACACAGCTTACAATGCGTACCTTCCATACAGGTGGTGTGGCCGGCGATGATATCACACAAGGTCTTCCACGTGTCGAGGAGCTATTCGAAGCCAGAAAGCCTAAGGGACTTGCGATTATTGCTGAATTCGGCGGAACGGTTACTATTAAAGACACTAAAAAGAAAAGAGAAGTGGTTGTAACTAATAATGAGACCATGGAATCTAAAGCATATCTTATACCTTACGGATCAAGAATTAAGGTAGCGGAAGACGATCTTATTGAAGCCGGCGATGAGCTGACCGAAGGTAGCGTAAATCCTCATGATATCCTTAAAATCAAAGGTGTTAGACCTGTTCAGGATTATATGATTCGAGAGGTACAAAGAGTATATCGCTTACAGGGTGTTGAGATTAATGATAAACATATTGAGGTAATTGTTCGTCAGATGTTGAAAAAGGTTAGAATAGAGACTAACGGCGACACTAAATTCCTACCCGGAGCCTTGGTAGATATCATGGAGTATAATGACGAAAATGATGTAATGAATGAACAAGGACTTGAGCCAGCCGATGGAAAACAGGTTATGTTGGGTATTACAAAGGCATCCTTAGCTACAAACTCCTTCCTATCAGCAGCATCATTCCAAGAGACCACCAAGGTATTAACTGAAGCAGCAATTAAGGGTAAGATCGATCCTCTTATCGGTCTTAAGGAAAATGTTATTATTGGTAAGCTGATTCCTGCAGGAACAGGAATGAAGAGATATCGTAACGTTAAGCTAGACACCGAGATTCAGGATGATTATATGATGGATGATATGTACGGCGAAGGCGGATATTCCGACGATTTTGATACCTTTGAGTATCCTGAAGGTGGCTATAACGAAGGACAGTATTTCGAAGAGGGCTATGAAGGACATCAAGAGGGACATCAAAACTACGGTAACGATAACGGCTATTACCAAGAAGGCAATGCTGCAGACAATGAGGAGACCTTCGATTCGGGTGATTATTATGAAGTAGAAGATGGTATACCTGAAATTGTATATGATGAAGAAAAGTATGCAAAAGATGGCGACTTTACAGAGACAGAGTTTAATTTACAAGGCATAGACGAAGATGATTATAGTGATGGTTTATAAATTTTAATAAGTATTATAGATTAGGAGGAGCGATGGGCAAAGGTGCCTCATAGCTCCTCTTTATAATAACAATAAAATATCAGTAAGGGGTTTGCATGATGAAGTATCTAGAAGAGTATAAAACATGGTTGAGTAATCCATACTTTGATGAAGCTACCAGAAAAGAGCTGGAAGCCTTAAAGGATAATGACAATGAAATTAAAGAAAGATTCTATAAGGACCTTGAATTTGGAACCGGTGGATTAAGAGGCATACTGGGAGCCGGTATCAATCGTATGAATATCTATACTATTAGAAGGGCTACACAGGGTCTTGCTAATTATATAGTTAAGCAGAAGGGTGAAAATAAAGGTGTTGCAATAGCCTATGATTCTAGAAGAATGTCTCCTCAGTTTGCTCTGCAAACAGCCCTATGCTTAGCTGCCAACAATATTAAGGCTTATATGTTTGATTCTCTAAGGCCGACACCTGAATTATCCTTTGCATTAAGAGAGCTTGGTTGTATAGCTGGCGTCGTTATTACAGCAAGTCATAATCCGGCTGAATACAATGGTTATAAGGTATACTGGGAGGATGGTGCTCAGATTACATCTCCTAAGGATGTAGAAATAATACGTGAAGTAAATGCAATTCATGATTTTTCTTTGGCTAAGACCATGTCAGGTGAGGAAGCCATGAAAAAAGGCTTACTTAGAATTATTGGAAAAGAAATTGATGATAAATATATTGAGAGCTTAAAAAAGCAAATTATCAATCCTGTTACCGAGGAAGGGAAGAAGCTAAATATAGTTTATACCCCTCTCCATGGGTCGGGTAATATACCGGCTCGTAGAATATTAGACGAGATTGGCTTTAAGAATGTATATGTTGTTCCTGAACAAGAATATCCGGATTCTGAGTTCTCCACTGTTGGTTATCCTAATCCTGAGGATCCGAAGGTTTTTGAACTTGCTAAGAAATTGGCAGAGAAGGTTAATGGTGAAATAATCCTAGCCACAGATCCGGATGCTGATCGCTTAGGTGTTCAGGTAAGAGATAATAATGGCGAATTTGTATTATTTAACGGTAATATGACAGGAGCCTTGATTGCTGAGTATGTATTTTCTCAGAAGGCTAGAAATGGTATTCTACCAAACAACTCGGCACTTATTAAGACCATCGTAACAGGAAACATTGCTGATAGAATTGCTAAGGAATACAAGGCAAGACTTATAGAGGTCTTGACAGGCTTTAAGTATATAGGAGAGCAGATTAAGCTCTTTGAAGAGACTGGTGAGTCTGAATTTGTATTTGGATATGAGGAAAGCTATGGCTATCTTGTAGGAACCCATTCTAGGGATAAGGATGCAATCGTTGCAGTCATGATACTTTGCGAGGCGGCTGCATACTATAAATCCCAAGGTATAAGCCTCTATGAACAGATGCAGAACATTTTCGATAAATATGGCTATTATGAGGAAAGCACAGTGCCTGTAACTCTAAAGGGTATTGAAGGAATGGAAAAAATAAAGTCTATAATGGAAGGGTATCGAAAGAATCCTCCTAAGACCGCAGGAGGCTATCAAGTTCTCAAGGTAAGAGATTATATGGTAGATACCATAACTGATACTCAGACTGGCGAGGTTATACCTACAGGGCTACCTAAGTCGGATGTTCTTTATTATGAGATGAACGATGATGCCTGGTGTGCAATAAGACCCTCAGGAACCGAGCCAAAGATAAAATTCTATTTTGGAATTAAGGGCGATAGTAGGAAGGATGCAATAGATAAGATTAACCGTCTCATGGATGATGAGGTATTTAAGGTATAAGAAAATAATAATATAAGATATACTAATTTAAAGAAGGAAGGCTATCATATAGGAAATAAGTTGATTTTCTATATGTAGCCTTCCTTTTATATTGTGTGCCAGGCATGGCACTAATCTAGCTAGTGAAAGTCTAGCCACGGGTATTTACCGCCAAGTGTAGTGAACCACA
>JAQVQL010000066.1 GCA_028701595.1 Herbinix sp. | reverse complement strand
TTCTGCATAATGGACCTATCTGGTCAAGTGATGATGCTAATGGTATAAGTCCATATCTTGAGACCGTCCCATAGGTCGGCTTAAAGCCTACTAAACCACAATATGCCGCAGGCTGTCTAATGGAGCCTCCGGTATCAGAGCCCAGTGATGCAAAGGCCTCCTCTGCTGCCACAGCAGCTGATGAGCCCCCACTTGATCCACCTGGAGTATGGTCAGTATTCCAGGGGTTTTTCGATTCTCCAAAATACGATGTCTTTGTGGTACCGCCCATGGCAAATTCATCTAAATTAACTTTTCCTATAAGTATAGCCCCTGCTTTTCTTAACCTTTCAGTAACCGTAGCATCATATGAAGGAACAAAATCTGCCAGCATTTTTGATGCGCAGGTGGTCTTTACTCCTTTAGTACATATATTATCTTTTATGGCAATGGGAACACCCGCTAAAGGCGAGTTCTTAAGCTTTCCTTCATCGATTTGTCTTTGTACTGATTTAGCTTGTTCTCTAGCCTCATTTTCTGTTATTGTTATATAGCTATTATAAAGTGGTTCTCTTAAGCTGATTACTCCTAGCTGCGCTTCTGTAACCTCCTCTACAGACAGTTCTCTATTTATTATCTTTTTTGCCACTGTCAAAGCCGACATTGATGTTATTTCCTTCATCACAATCTCCATTCTATTCCATTATGCGAGGAACCACATAATAACCATCTATACTATCGGGTGAATTCTCATGAAGCTCCTGTTCTGTGCTAATATCAGTCGCAATATCCTCACGATATACATTTTTTAAGGAATGGATATAAGCCATCGGCTCTACACCATCAGTATCCATCTCATTCATGGTATCAATAAAATCAACCATTTTACTTATGTCCTTATTAAGCCTTGCCCCTTCTTCATCTGAGTAGCTTAGCTTGACCATATCAGCTATATTATTAAATCTTTCCTTTGTTATCTTCATTATCCAATTTACCTCGTTATAAATTATTATTCTTATTTATGTTTTCTGAATCATCTAATTTATATACTAGTCATAAAAGATTAAGTATTCTTGAATAAAAATTGTTGATGAAAAATCAATTATTCATATCATTTATCTATCAAAAAATCATCAGGATAGTTAGGAAATACATATCGATAATAGTCCATCTTTATTATACTGCTTGATACAGTAAATTTATTTTTTATGATTGCATTTATATTACTAACATAGTCGGGATGAAGCTCTTCGTCTGTTAGATTAATTGCTTCTCCTGTAGCCGAATTATACATAACCTTGTCAGTAATAAAGCTTCTGTTGCTTAAAATTACTAGGGGTTCACTGTCAGATAAGATATCTCGTCCCATCACTAGTCTGGAATCATAGGTTAAGCCAAATAGATTACTAAGTGTTGGTAGAATATCCAGACTGCTAGCAGGCTCATCTATAATAATACTGTCTTCCATACCTGGATTCCATAAGATAAAGTGATTACGAAAAATTTCAAAATCAGAGTCCACCTCATGACCAGCAAGCTCATCCAGCTTTTCCTTTTCCCAACCATATGGATAATGGTCAGCACTTAATGCTATGACAGTCTTCTCTGCTATACCGGCTTCGTCCAATCTCTTAATCAATTCAGAAAGTGCCCTATCAAGTTCTATTTGACATGCTAAATATGCCCTTACATCCGATGAATAGGGTAAATCCTTAACCAAATCCCTATTTTTAAATGACATACTATTACCGATAAATGTATAATTCATATGTCCGCTTACAGTCAAATAATATATGTGAAACGGTTCTTCATTGATATATTCGTCTACGGTATGCTCTATCATTTCCAAATCTGAAGCAGGCCATACATCAGAATCCAATACAAGACCGTTTCCCTTGCCTGTAAATATATATCCAAGATTCGGATGAGTCTCATCTCTCTCATAATAAGTATAGGAGTGATTATGATATGCTTTACTCTCCACACCTAGAAGATTAAATTGGTGCCCTAAGGTATAAGGTAATAGCTTATTACGCGAGTTGTACATGCTCCTAGTTCCCACGGGTATAAGGCTGGTCAGAGCAGCATACTCTCCGTCACTGGTACTTGTTTGCCATAGGGCTGTATAAAAGTTATTGAATACAAATCCCTCATTTGTTAGCTTGTATAAGGTAGGTGTTACATCCTTATGCACCGCATAAGGTGAAAAACCCTCTGCTGTTATTAATATAAGGTTATATCCCTTAAACATTCCTGTATATTCATTCTTATTTGTTGGTGCTACAGATGCAAAGTAATTATGAAGAGTTTTAATTGTTTGATTGTCTTCCTTCTTAGCAAGCTCTTCAAAATCAATATTCATAATATTCGGTGACCTATCTGGTATAGGGGTTGGTATTTCCGTCGGAATATTAGTCGGCTCTTCCTTTGGATTATCCTGTTTTATAGGCTCAGGCTTATGAGTAGGCTGTGGCTTTATGGTCACAGTGGGTGTTGGTTCTGTATCCTGCTCATCAATGGATATAAGAACATCACTATCCACCAATATAACCTCATCGTCCTCTCTAATAAGCCCAGATATATCATGTCTCGTTAATGTAATCACTCCCAACTGTTGCCCACTTAGCTCAGGAACCCTACTGTGATAATAAAGGTCATAGGGGGTATAATCCTTCTTACCGTATATGGGTAAGAGAAGTAGTGCAATCAGATGAAAGCACAATGCACCTATTAGTAGATAGCACTGGTAGCTCGACTTTCTTTTTTCACACAAAAAAACTTCCTTAAGAAGAAAATACAGACCCAGCAAAGGAAGAAACACTAAGCTTATCGGGATAATATTAGATTGAATGGCATTATTTACATCCTCTCCAAATTCCAATATGGCATCATTTACCATCCCAAGAGTCTGGAAGGAGAAATAAACCTTAAATACGCTAAAATATACCAGCTGCAGTCCATATATTAGGCATGATAATGATGTTAGAACCCACATAATTATGGTATTACCATAACGATTAAAGATTCCTGATAAAATAGTAAAAAGTATACCCATAGGGATGGCAAAAAGAATCGGATAAACAATCTTGCTGTCAAAGCTATTATAGGTATATAAATGTACTACCATCTCAAGATAAATCAGAGTTATTATAAAAAAGAGCATGGGAAGTAATGTATTTTTATCTGGCTTTATATTCATAAGTACCGCTACCTTCTTTCAAAAATTATGGTTCCCTTTTTATTCTTACTCTGTACGGTTGCTAAAGCACCATTTATTATTGTAAATTGCGGTGGCTTATGCCCTATGTCTGCCTCAAGGATTATTGGTAATCCAAGTTCACCCAATACTGAGTATATAGCCTCCTCATAGGAGATATCATATTCAGTTTTATACATAGCCGGGCGTCCAAATATAAAGCCTTTTGCATTTCTAAACCATCCCGCTTCTCTAAGCTGCCAAAGGCCACGTACCATAGCCCCGCTACTAAGATTGAAGCTTTCTAAGAACCACACGATCCCATCATCTTTATACTTTTCAATAAAGTCTATGGTTTTGTCGAACTTGGTTCCGATAAGATTTAGCAGGACATCCAGACATCCTCCCAGCATGCGACCCTGTATATTAATACCCAGGCTCTCATCTGCCCCTTTAGGAAGAAGAGTTCTCCATTCCACTTCCTTTTCCAGAACAAATTCTTCTATACCAGTTATTCTCTCATAATAACCATCCTGATACATGTTAAAGCTATTCTGTCTAATATTATTTCCCTCGAGTATAAGTAGGTTGTCCGATAGCGAACGGTGCCAATTCTCCATACCGAATGTACCGAAATTATATGAATATATAGTAGCGATATCAAGATTCGTTGTTATTGTATAGGTTAAGCCCGTTGTATCAGAAAATCCTTGTATCCATTTAGGGTTCTCTTTTATTGCCATAAAGTCCACATAAGGAAGCATTTCTACAAGAAAGTCACCACCGCTGGCAGCAATAATAGCTCTTACTTGTGGGTCCTTTATCAGATTTAATAATTCCTCTGCCCTTATGGCAGCATCAGAGCTACGCCCTTTGTTATCACCACTTCTTACATTTGGCGTCACAATTACATGATAACCATAGCCTTTTAGATTCATTATCGCATTGTCAAGCCGCCTATAATCAACCTCATCCTCATAGCCTGAGGAGGTTGCAGTTACGCCTATATAAAAATCTTTTTCTAGATTAGCTGGATATATCATACTATTCTCATCCCACCCTGCATCTTTGTAATTTTCATCTATTCACCTGTCCTTTTTTACATTATATTGTTGTTTTATTTGGTAAAATGTAATATACTTACATCATAGCTTATAGGAGGTTCAGTTTTGCTTATTGACGATATCCCAATTGGGTCAAATATAGAGCTTATTGTACGATATACTGGACGTACTATGTCCTTTAATAGTGATATAACATTTATTCTAAATAACTCAATATTAGTTTCTAAGATTGTAGTCAATGATCAGACCATAGGCTTTAATGATAATTGTCGTATTAATCTTATTATTAAGGTAGAGGATAAGGTATATTTGTGGGATAATGTCTCTGTAAAATTGGTTAAATATGACGGCATCATCTATCATAAAATTGATATATATGGAGAAGGAAAACCATATAACCGAAGAGACGCTTATAGAATGTATATCGGTGAGGATATGCCCGTATATATCAATACTACTACAGGTCCCGTGGCTTTATATGTATTAGTTAAGGATTTAAGTGAAACCGGTGTCGGTTTTATTAGTAAGGAAGATCTTGATATTGATAGAACCATACGTCTAAAGCTCAAGGACAACAACATCATCATAAACCTATCCGGTTTTATAGTACGAAAGGAATATCTATCTCATCTTGATTCCTATCTATATGGTTGTAAGTTCCATGAAAAGAATAATAGACTTGGTAATTACATAGCTAGGAAACAGGGAGAAGCTTTACGCAATAAACAAACCAACTATTCATCTCCCCCAGCAGCAAAAAAAGGTACCAAGCCTAAAAATAAAAAATAATTTATTTATACTTCTCTAAATTGCTTTCAGCTTCTTCTCTAGTATCAAGATAAATGAATTGGTATAGCTGAATTATGTTTTCATCCCAATCATATACCAAAGGATATCCAATCCCAAGATATTTGGTTGGTGCTTCATATGCTCCGTTTACAGGAAGACGCATGGTTTCCATTTTGGTTATCTTGTTCTCAATGATATCTTCTAGGGTCTTCTCAATCTGTTCTTGTGTAACATTTGTCTTCACATATCCCAGAATATTTTTAGATATTCGTAGTAAATCGAGAAGTCCTTTAGATTTATATTTGTTAAATACAGCTTTTATTACTCTTCTCTGTCTTAGTGTTCTACCATAATCATCATTCGCACCACCCATAGTCTCAACCAGCCTTATGCGACAGTATCCCAGTGCTTGGTTCCCGTTTAAATCATTCCAGCCCGGTATAACATTACGGTTTGCAGGATTTGAAATATAGTTATTATTGTTTAAATAATCTGCTTCTTTTTCTCCAAGCTCTATTGCTATACCTCCAAGATAGTCTATTATTTTCTCAAAGGACTCGAAGTTTATATAGGCATATCCATCTATTTTAATACGATATTTATCTTCGATTACATGCACAAAGGTCTTAGCGCCTCCAAGTGAGAAGAAGGCGTTTAGCTTATTAGGGTTATATCCCTCTACATCAATGTAAGAATCTCTTAGTAGAGATGTGAGTTTGATGGTACTATCCTTGGTATTAACCGAGGCTATCATTATGGTATCAGCATTTTTTGCATTAAAGATTTCTTCAATACCAAATAAGAGAAAGTTACTGACATAATCCTCTTTCCTTGCCTCAGGCTTAATCCTTGGAACTACGACCTCTTCAAAAGGTTGTTGCTCATCAATACTTGTATCTTTCTCTTTCGCATCGGCCTTATTCTTATCTTTTCCTGTTGTGGCTTTATCATATGGAATGATAACCGAATTCTCTTCGATTTCATCATCCTTATCGAGTCCTTGATATATTAATCTACCTGCTATTTTATATATCACCCTACGCCCACTTCTTGTGAATCCCAGCCAAGCAAAAACAAGGATCAGAACAAGTAGTATACTACCGCTTATTATTAATATCTTCCTAGGTTTACTTTTCTTATCCCCTTCATCCATTGTAATGCAAACTCCTCACTATATAATTGTTTGAACGAAAAAACCTGATTATATTATAAGTCTTTATCTTATTTATTTCAACATAAGCACTCAGTATATTACAAGCTTCGCTAAACCATAATGCTTATGGCATTAGTAATATTTTGTATCTTAACTATATTAGCTCCCGCTTCATATTCCCCATCTATTGACCATGGTATGGCCTCTTCCATATAAAAGGTCGCTTCGGGAGCCTTAATGATCTGTATTGATTTATCGGTATACTCCCTCTTACTTATCGACAATAGCATTCTGCTAAGCTCTAAAGGTGTTTTTGGATTTTTAACTAAAATTATTTCAAATAACCCGTCATTCAAATCCACCTGATTATTATCTAGCCTTAAAAGGCCTCCTATGGATATAGAATTACTTACGGCTCCAAATAAATAATCACCTTCATAGGTCTGTCCATCTGCTTCAACCCTTACATGATGCGGTCTAATACCCGGTATACCCTTCATTCCATCCAATACATAGGCAAGATGACCAATTAAGTTCTTATATGATTGTGGAGTAGAATAAGAGCTTCCTGTAAATGCACCAAAGGATGCAATATAGCTGAAATATCTATCCTCACCAAACAAACCAATATCTACAGTTCTAGCCTGCCCACTCAGTACTGTCAAAGCGGCTATCTCTGTCTTATCTGATAAATTTAGGCTGCTGGCAAAATCATTTGTTGTACCTGATGGTATATAACCTATGGTGACATTCTTACCAAGTCGCATTACTCCAGATATAACCTCATTAAGGGTTCCATCTCCTCCATTGCATACTATTATATCGTGATTACGCCCATGCCTTAGGACCAATTCTGTTGCATGTCCTTTAGCATTAGTTTTTTTCATAGTCACATGATAACCATGGCTTTTGAACAGTTCTATAACATGCTGCAGCTTGTTTTTTTGATTTGCTCTCCCTGCGACGGGATTAACTATAAATAGCATTTTAGAATTATTCATATCTTCCTTAGTCTCCTACTCTTATTACCATGATACTATTATTTACATTATCCTGATAATTCTGTATACTCTATTATCTCATTTATACTAATCTTTAATGATATTATCAAGTATTTTGATAAAATTTAAGGAAAGATTAATGATTGTGTAATTACCCAGTACTTTAATACAAACATAATAAGAAATCCTTTATTTTATTACTTATCCTCGATTACTGACATGATGCTATAGAAGGACGGTTTCGGCTGGAGATTTCCATCAAACAACCTGGAATTTGTCTCGTCATTCGTATAGAATAAATAATCATCCATTAATCCAAACACTGTTACACTAGTAATATTGGCATTTCTACCACTTGCGGTATCTAATCCTATAAGAATTTGAAATAAGTTCTCATAGCGCTGTGCTTGCTTCTCCATAGACTCTTCATCTTTATCAGGCGCACTTATACTTAATTCAGTAATATGAATCTCTAGATCTAACTCAGCAAATTTTGAAAGTGCAGTCATAAAGCTATCATTTCCTCCTGCAATTCCAGGATATGTCAGATTCATATACCCCTGCATACCTATCCCGTCTATCAGGCCCTTTTCCTTAAGATAGGAGGCAAGTGCATATATTTTGGATGTTTTCATAGACTGAAACGTATTATAATCATTATAGAATAATTTTACATCGCTATCTGCGTATTTTCTTGCATATTCAAAAGACTTTTCTACATAATCTACCCCGATAACCTTATACCAGAGATTATCTTTTGTTCCATCAAATTTAGTTCTGATATTAAAGCCAGATTCGGTTTCGTAAGCTCCTGCAGAATTCTCCACAGCCTCATTCACTACATCCCATGCGTATATTACGCCCGGATATTCTTCCTGTATAAATGTAAGAACCTGCTTTATATAACTCTCCAAACGCCCAAGCATAGTTTCCTTGTCTACAAATTCGCCATCAGATTGATAGCCCTCCTTAAAAAACCATTCTGGCACCTGATTATGCCATACAAGTACATGTCCTCTCATCTGTATGTTGTTCTCCATGCAAAATTCCAGACCTTCTATAGCCGAATCAAATTTTACCGCAGGACTTGTAATACCATGATTATAATTATCTATACTCCCTTTTTGATCCAAAAAATATGAAGACTTCATCAGATTGGAGTATGTAACACTATTAAAGTGATATTTAATTATTTCGGACATAGCATCAGAACGGACTGTCGCGTTCTCAATAGAACTTCCATTAAGTCCAACACCCATCATAAAATAATCCTCATAAGCCTTTTTAAGAGGTGTACCGCTTACTGAGGCTGTAATGTCATAATCGTCTATAATAACTGTGGCCTTTGATGTCTTATCTTCATTAATTTCATCATCAATTTCAACATCTTCTAAATCATCTTCATTAGTCTGACTATTATTGATAACTGGTTTATCAGATGTATCATCTTGAATTTTAGTATCAGAAGTATCTAAAACGTCTTTGTAATTCATGCCATCTTCCTTAACCTCTGCCTTTTTACAGGAAAGAAGAAGCACCGAAAAAGATAATACAATTATTAGTTTCATGATTTTCACTTAATTTACCCTCCCATGGTTTGTTATGATGTATTCTAAGTATAATATATAGAAAAAATGAGAAAATTACAACCAAAATTAGACTTTTAAAGGCTTTTAGAATACCATATAATATAAAAGCATAAATCATGGAGGGTAAGTTACAAAACTCATTGTAATACTCAGAGTGTAATACTCAGAGTGTAAGTTGTAAAACTCAGAGAGAATAAAATTTGACATAATTCTTCCTTTCATATAAACTGACAGTGTAATTACATTATTTTTATTGCTATAAATTTATTGGCAACCATTTAAAATATCCCATAAAGAGTGATAAGTATGAATTATGATTTCTTAAATGATATAGTAGTTACTTTTGAATATTATAATCATCGAATATGCACCCCGAACTGGTGTATAGGCCAATCAACAATAGATTTTATAGATCTCACTTACGTTATACGCGGAAAAGCCGAATATACTATCAATGGGAAAAAACATATGGTATCAGCGGGAAACCTTCTTTGTATCCCATATGGTAGTCAGCGTTCTGCAGTAAGTTGCCCAGATGAATTGATGGAATGCTATTCCTTTAATGGTAGATTCTATACTACCAAGGGTGAGGACGTTACTCTTCCTCTTCCCTTAATAAGCGATATTGGACTACATAAAGATATCTTATCTCTATACTATAATCTTAATTCAGTCTGGATGTTACGTGACCCTGGTTATATCCTAAGTGCCCGTGGAATATATATGATGATACTTCAACGATATTTTCAAATTATTGTATATAAAAACGACACTAGTATTATAGATGCTAGAATCAAAAAGGTTCTTCATCAAATATCCAATAACTACAGTGAGCCTCTAACTGTTCAAAAAATGGCTAAAATGATTAATTTAAATGAAATGTATTTTGGTAATCTATTTAAAAAGGAAACAGGAATGTCATTTAATAAATTCTTAATGTCAATCCGTGTTAATAGAGCAGAGGAAATGCTAAATAGTGGTGAGTATAAAATCCATGAAATAGCCGATGATTGTGGTTTCTATGATGCATTCTATTTTAGTAAAACATTTAAAAAATTCCGAGGTATTACCCCATCTGATTTTGTAAGATCACGAAAGTATCCTAATAACCTAAATGTTACTTTAAACACAAAATAATACTCTATACTAACCTAAAAGAGTCTGGGTGAATTTCACCCAGACTCTTCTTATGAATATAATTACATTATTCTGTTTAGTTTAATGTTGCAATATATTCTGTATATTTAGCCTGACGCTCTGCAATGATTTCATCAGCACCATTAGCACGCCAATCAGCAACACCATCATCCCAAACTGAATCAAAATTCTCAGGAGTAGCTGTAACAGCTTGAGCCATAAACTCATTACCCTTATCAGTTAAGGTCTGAGTATAAGGTCCAGCAGCACTTAAGGTTACAGGAACAACTATTG
>JAQVQL010000375.1 GCA_028701595.1 Herbinix sp. | reverse complement strand
CTGGCTTATTCGAGCCTAAAGAAGGCAGAATATATTTGGATAGCAAAAGTAAAGGTGATAATTCTACATATATAAGCCCACAAAATCATCTTTCTGTTGTATCATCAAATGAGCTGCCATTTACAGGCACGATCAGAGAAAATATATTGTTATTCAATGAAGATTATGATAGCGATTCACTAAATCATGTTGCCAAGATGACAAACATCCTAGATTTCATTAATAATCTACCCAAAGGATTTGACACCATGATTTTAGAAAATGGCAAAACCCTTTCGAGCGGTCAAATACAGCGCTTGGTATTAAGTAGAGCCTTATACTATAATAATGATATAATAATATTTGATGAGCCAACATCTAACTTAGATATAGATTCAGTTGATTTGTTTAAATCAGTAATTAAAGAAATTAAGACTAATAAACTGATTATTATTGTTACGCATGATGACACAATTATGCAAGCTTGTGATTACTGTTACAAATTAGTAGATGGAGGTATTATTAGAACTAGCCTCTCCGCATGATTACTAATAGAATAATAATATAGTTTATCGATTTGGGAGTCTTCCTTTTATTCAGGAGACTCCCTATTAAGTTATTAAATAACCAAGATTATTGGCTAGAATAAAGTTTGATTAGTAATTATTTATATATTTTGTTATTTATTGGTATTTTTGCTTTACAAACAGCTTGTACTGTGTTATATTGTTTACATAAATTACCATATTATCATTTAAATGCGGAGGATAAGATTATGAATTATACCATTTTAGGAGTGATGATGCATAGTGAATGTAATGCCGCTTGTGATATCTGTAGCGTGTCTTGTTCACCCCAATGCAAGGAAGAGCTTAATGTTGACCGAATAAAGGAAATAATAGAAAGTAGTATTAATACATCCATCAAATATGTTGCACTAACAGGTGGAGAGCCTTTCCTAAAATATGAAAGAGTCAAAGATTTAGTTACATACACAAAAAAATGTGGCCTAAAAGCATCTGTTGTTACTAATGGATTCTGGGCTGATTCATATAATGACACTCTCGATACTTTAAAGGAGCTTAAAGAACTAGGGTTAGAAAGAATTAATATAAGCTGTGATCATCATCATTTAAAATACGTTAAAATGCAAAATATTAACAACATATTATTAGCCTCTGATAAGGTAGGACTTCCTCATGTAGTAGCTGCAGTAAAAACAAGGGGAGAAAAACTTGGTGGCTTGATTGACCAGTTTGATGAGAATATCTTTGATTTAAAGTTAATTGTAGCCCCCTGCCAACCTGTTGGAAGAGCAAAGCTTAGTTACTCCCAAGAGGATTTTGTCACTCCAGTAGAACCTCGTAATATGACTTGTCCTCACGGTGGAACAGTAACTATTTATTATGATGGTAATATCTATCCTTGCTGCTCCCATCATATATTTGATAGTAGTTTATCTATAGGACATTATCTTGACCTAAACATGGAACAAATTCTCTATAAAATCAAGAATAATAGTTTGCTATATGTATTGCGTAACTATGGCATAGACCCATTATTAGACATGAATCCAATGGTTAAGGAGCAATTAGATGAACATGTTTCCTGCCCATGCGAAGTATGTGCAAAGCTTCTTTCAGGAAATATAGGAGGATATGTAGCCGATGTCAACCAATTTCTTAAAGACAAAACCATTAAAGCAATATAAACATAAGCAATACACTACACAGCATTACGATATTCTGGAATCATATGGACGTGAATGCATTATATATGATAAAGATCAAGATAGATACTTTAAGAAGTTACGTCCTTTTTCCGAACTAGGTATAAGTAGCTATAGCTATAAGGATATCAAATTACAAATAATTGATTTACTTGTTTATACGGCTTTGTTTTTACTTCCATATGTTATTTTTCTCATAGTAAAGCTCTTTCTAAGCTATAAATGGTTACTTTTAAATATTGACTTTAGAACTATAATAGCATCTTTAATATTACTTGTATTTAATATAATTCTACATGAATATTCACATTACATTACTATGCTTATTTATAAAAGGCCTGTTAAAAAACTCTCTATACGATATGAGAATCATTCAATAAAGTTTTTTACTGATACAACTTCATCATATTTATTACCAAAATATAAGAGATTTGTTGTATATATTGTGGGAATAATAAGCAATTTATATTGTATTTTCCTATTCGTAGTAATATTCAAGTGTTCTCCCTACATAGTCCTATTTACAATTACATTTATAATAATAAATATATTGCCCTCAGCAAGTATCAACAATGATATTATGAGTATTCTCTCCTTAAGGAAAGGCTTTAATTCTTTAAAATAGATTAAAGTAGATTATACATAGAAAGGGGGTACAAGTATGAAGAAGGAAGTAATCATGGATGATTTCATTATCGACTTAAATGATGCTGAAGAATTACCTACTATTGAGAGCCCATGGTACGCACTTTTTGGTAGCGGTGCTGTTCTTGTTGTATTAGAAGAAGCTCGCAAATAACATCAAAGATATAGGCATATTAAAGCAAATTATATATTGC
>JAQVQL010000065.1 GCA_028701595.1 Herbinix sp. | reverse complement strand
GCGAACGAAAAAATAAGACAGAGGAAATGTCCCTCTGTCTTACTCTGTCTTATTTCGAAATTATCTTTTGCCCAACTCAGTATCTATATCGCTTACCATACTATTGTCCATTATGTATTTCATTACATCCTCGAACTGTGTAAAGGCTAAGCCTACATAACTATCTGCGGCACCGTAATATATTGCTATTTTGCCTGTCTCTGGATCGTGAATGGTAGCACATGGGAAGCAGACATTTGGTACAAAGCCGCGTTCCTCATACCATTTTTCAGGAGTCAGAAGAAAGTTCTTACAGCGATACTTAACGATAGATGGATTATCTATGTCAAGTATAGCGCCACCGATAGAGTATACATAACCGTTACAGGTTTGACTTACACCATGGTAGAACATAAGCCACCCTTCACTAGTTTCAATAGGTGCTGCTCCGCCGCCGATTTTAAGTCCTTCCCACCAGTTGTTTCCACGGCTCATTACATGCCTATGCTTTCCCCAATAGGTCATATCTGGGCTTTCGCTTAAAAAGATATCGCCAAATGGCGTATGACCACTATCTGAAGGACGGCTTAGCATCATGAATTTACCATTGATTTTTCTAGGAAAAAGAACTGCATTTCTATTGAAAGGAATAAATGGGCTTTCCATCCTTGTAAATATCTTAAAATCAGTCGTCTTTGCTAGACCAATTGAAGCACCGTAAAAATCCTGACACCAAATTATATAATATGTATCCTCAACTTTAACAAGTCTGGGATCATACGCATAGACAGGCATAGCCGGATTATTGTCTTCATCCACAAAGGGTATCTTATTCTCATCGAACTCCCAATGAATTGCATCTTTGCTTCTTCCTAGATATATATGTGGAACTCCATCAGTTTGTTCTCCTCGAAAGACTCCAATAAACGCATCCTCATAGGGCATTACAGCGCTATTAAAAATTCTTGCGACACCCTCGACTGGATTTCTTCCAATTATGGGGTTTTCTGAATATCTCCAAACAGGTGCATTCACAATGCCTTCCGGTCTTTCTTGCCATGGCATTCTGGCTACAGGGGGGGCTATCATTTTAAAATTACTCATTTTTTCCTCCTTGAGTGCGAATTTATGTCATTGAATTATGTCATATATTTTTTGATGAAATATTATTTGAAGTAGGCATCAAGAGCATCCTGTACCTGCTGCTTATAGGTCTCTTGGAACTGAGCAGGTGTAACCGTTCCATCAATCAGACTGTTAAAATCATAGTCAAAGCCCAGATTATTCCACAGCTCAAAAACTTCTTTGCTTCCTACGTCATACATAACATCAAAATTCTCATTCTGGATAGTCTCATCCTTACCTGTTACTGCATACCACCAATACAAGGTCTCCTCATCATCACGGATGGATGCATCTCCATCATACCAATTCCACATATCATTTAATACATTAAAAACAAGCTCAGGATCCTCTACACCTGCGGGAATAAGATAGTACTCACCGGCTGATACCTTACCACCGTTAGTATTTGCATTTCCTGAAGGTCCGATAGGCCATGGCATGTAGCAAGTATCAAACTCAAGGGTAACACCATTTTCACCGGTGTAATCATAGTCGGAATTTTGAGCTGCAACCCAAGCTGCGCCTGGCCAAAATCCTATGTTTCCTTCCCTATATTGGAATCTCATACTATCTGATGCAGAATCAGTACTATCATATGGGTAACATATTTTATGAACATTATAAATATCAGAAATCATCTGAAGTACCTCTCCTGTAGGAGCGCTTGATATTTCTTCAGTAGTGGTTGATGCTATACTGGCTCCGTTACTCATGAGAAATTGCTCAAATGTCTCATTTTGGTAACCACAATAACCATATTGGTCTATACTTCCATCTCCGTCTGTATCCTGTGTTAGAACCTTACAATATTCAATAAATTTATCCCAGGTCCATTCGCCCTTCTTATAAAGCTCCCGGGGATCTTCCAAATTATTGTCCTGAAGCATCTGAAGATTAAATGCCAATGGATATGTAGCTTCTATTGTACTAGCGGCCTCAACTCTCTTTAGAAGATGGGCCTTACCATCTCCCAAATCAAGATATGTCGCTACACTCTGATCAGTAAATAAATCTGAATCGGCAGGAAGCACTGTCTTTAGGTCTGTTGCAAGACCATTTAATGCTGCCGGAATACCAAAACTTAACTCCACCAGATAGATATCACAATCAGGTGACCCTGCAAGAATTGATGTGTTAATGGATTCCTTGGTGCCCTCATAGGTCAGGTTCTGCCAATAGAACTCAACATTATACTTTTCCTCAATTGCTTTCACATTATCAAACTTAAGCTGCGCAGCAAGAGTTCCAGAATAGGTAGGATCATCCTCTAAGGCACTATGTGAGCTGTCATAATACTGCTCCCACCAGGTTCCAATATTTATAATCCTTTTTTCACTGCTTACAGGAGCAGTATCTTTCTTTTCATCATCCTTCTTATCATCTTCCTTATCATCTTCCTTATCGTCTACAACTGTCTTTACGTCTGTATCTACTTCCTTTTCAGAATCAGATTTATTACATGCTGTGACTGCTAAAATTAGTGAGCATACAAGCAGAAGTGAAAGTAATTTCTTAAAAACCTTCATTTATATTTACCTCCTTTATATTTGGGCTTAATCAATATTCCATGCATAGAAAGCATAGTAATCTTTATTCTACAGGATAGCCAATGGTAAACCTATAAATCTCCCAAGGCATATCACTTTCACATTGTAGCTGACTTAAGGTCGTAGCAAAGTCCTCTGTACCGCAGTACTCTACTAACTGATCATAGGTTATCTGTGCACGAGAACCATTGTCGGCAGCAATTCCTTGATCTGCTACTCTCTGCCAGCTATAAGGTGCTCCATCCTTCCATGACTGCATAACAACCCACATCATACCATCAGAAGCATAATCAATTGTATAGATGCATCCTGGCTGTATAAGAGCAGCGTCAAAGGTTCCTCCATCGGATATGGATTGTACTCCTGTACCCTGTGCCCATGCATCACCTACATCACCTGCAAATTCAGGTATTTCAACCTCTTTTGCTACAGGTACAAGACCTGTTGGATAGCCGATGCTGACTCTGTATACTTCCCAAGGAGTATCACTTTCACATTGTAGCTTGCTCAAATAAGTCACAAAATCATCTGTACCTAGATACTCTACTAGCTGGTCATATGTAATCTGACAAGTGGATCCGTCTATAAGAGAATTACCCTGATCTGCTATCCTCTGCCAGCTAAAAGGAGCTCCCTCTACACCTGAGATACCAACTAACCACATGTCGCCATCTGACTTGTATTCAATGTTAATAACACATCCTGGTTGAATTAGAGCCGGATCAAAAGTACCACCATCGGCTAATGTCTGTACACCAGTTCCCTGTGCCCATCCATCCCCACTGTCATTGGTCCAAATCTCAACCTCATTCTTAAGCTCTACAATACCAGATCTTTGGCCTATGGTTACACTAGATACACTCCAGTCCATATCACTTTCACATTGAATCATGCTTAAATACTTCACAAAATCATCTGTATTACAGTATTCAACCAGCTGTTTATAAGTAACCTGAGCTATGGTGTTACTAGGGTTTCTAATGGATGCTCCTTGATCGGCAACTCTCTGCCAACTAAATGGTGCTCCATCCTCCCATGACTGAAGTACTAACCAAATATCTCCTTCAGACTGAAAATAAATAGTAAATACTGAATCTTCTGTTATAAGAGCCGGATCAAATGTTCCGCCCTGAGCTATGGTATTCATACCTGTACCCTGTGCCCAAGCAGCTCCCTCATCACCAGACCATACTTCCACTTCATTTTTCACAGCAATTAGATTCGCTCTGTCAACATCTGAGAATCCAGCAGGCTCTGCGAAAGCCACAGAACTATCAGCCTTAATTACCTTATCAGCGCCATCAAATATTCGAATGTTGTCAACATAGAAGCTGGCAAAGCCTGCTCCTTTGTCAGCACCATTATCTGTATCTAATGTAAGGATAATCATGTTCTGGTAGCCGTCTACAAATAGCTCACCATCAGCTTCATCAAGAATTGCCTTAGCAGTATTAGGATTCCTATTTTCCAAGTATACTGACCATGGATCATTAGATTCCATCCTATCCTCACCACTGTAAGCAATGATCTTACCTGAGGTCGCATAGAAGTTCCCATCGGAATGCTCTGTACCGATATCCATGGTAATGCTCCTGACATCCGCTATCTTATCGCCTACAAGACTGGCTATGTCGATTGCAATGTAAGGAACTTTTCCTGTCATATTAGTCACTTTCAACGCTTTGCTTCCATTAAAATCAGCAATGGAAAACTCTGCAGCATCAGCGTTAGCTGGAGCTGTATATAGCGCTACAAAATCATACAAGCCATCTTCGAAATCGATGCTTGCTTC
This sequence comes from Herbinix sp., assembly GCA_028701595.1. Taxonomy (GTDB): domain Bacteria; phylum Bacillota; class Clostridia; order Lachnospirales; family Lachnospiraceae; genus Mobilitalea. The sequence continues at coordinate 5,819 of JAQVQL010000065.1, read as the reverse complement.
CTTCACCTCTACAACAGGTGCAGGATCTTTCTTTTCCTCTGCTTTGTCATCTTCTTTGACATCATCTTTCTTATCGTCTACTTTTGTGTCTTCGTCTGTTACCCCCGTAGAACTGTCTGTCTCTGTGATATCATCGGTTTTCTTACATCCGATAAAGGACAGAACCATGATCGCGCATAGTAGTAGCGCAAATAGTCTTTTTGCCTTCAATTTTTGCTCCTCCTTCTTTATTATGATAAAGACTTATTAAAGGTTGGGATGGGGCGTATTATCCCACAATACCACTACGCTCCACTCCCTCTATAAAGTACTTCTGAAGAGCTATATAGATTATAACAATCGGCAGCATAACCAACACTATACCGGCATCCAGATACAATTCTTGAATAGATGTATCTAGAATCTTATCTACATTTGCAATAGTTGCCTGTAGTGTTGCTATTTTTTTGCTGATTACTACATCCTCGCTAATCAGAAATAACTTCGCATAAAATGTATCATTGTACTGCCATACCATAGAGAAAACCGATACGGTTACGACAGCAGGTATTGCGTTTACCAGCATTATCCTAAAATAGGTATACCAGGTACCCGCTCCGTCTACTAAGGCTGCTTCCTCAATTTCCTTTGGAAGGCCTCTGAAAAACTGATTAAAGATATATATATACAGACCCGACCGCACACCACATCCAAATATAGTCATAATATACATCGGAATTGATGAGGACATAAGAACCAAGGGTTTTCCAGTAAACAATGTGGCAAGACCCAAGGGGTCGAAGTTCTTAAATGTCATATAAATCGGTAGCATGATTGTGTGGTCTGGTATGACTATCATCACAACCACACAGGCAAACAAAAGTTTTTTAAAAGGAAACTGAAATCTTGCAAAGCCATAGCCTACCATTGAGCAAATAAACACCTGTATAAGCATCATGGAGCCTGAATATAAAAGATCTCTGCCCATAGTAGGAAGATAATCCATCCTCTCGTATGCAAGCTTGTATTTTTCCAAAGTGGGATTCCTGGGAATCATATATACCATAGGATTATATTTATCTGCATCAGACATAAACGAATTTACAATCATGCCTATTACTGGAGCAAGGATAACATAGCAAATTCCAAGGATTACTATAAAAGAAAATATTTTTATAATTAATTTCTTGAAGCCGGAGGTCATTCCCTTAGTATTATTAACAAACTTCGGATTTGTGGTTATTGTCTTTATTCTATTTTTTATGCTACTATTTTTGCCTGTATCCATCTTCTACCTGCTTCCTTTCTTAATTACTGATAAGGGAACCCTCCTAATTGTAGTAAAACGTTCTTTTTTGTATAAAGCTAACTATTAGTACTAATATCAAACAGGTTATTGCCGTGCTGACCAAACTAAATACTGAGCTAAGTCCGTAATTAAAATTTGTAAACGCTGTGTCATAGGCTAAGGTTACAACCTCGCTCTCCGCAAAATTATCAATAACCGTATATACTACATTCGTAATAATATGAGGCATCATCATAGGGAATGTAACCTTCCAGAAGGTCTCATAGGCAGTGGCGCCTTCTATCTTAGCAACCTCATACATTGATCCCGGTATGGACTGTAAGCCCGCCAGAAATATAACTATCTGTACGCCAGATGCAGTGATAATACTATTAATGCGAGATACAGCGGCTACTATATAATCCAAAATCGCATCAGGCATTGCAAGCTCTCTAAAAAGATCTATGTAGTAACCTATATCTACACCTGAGGATGAGGTTTCAGCCGCCATCTGACTGCTTCCTGCAGAAATTCCTCCTGCCATCATCTGCTGGCTTAATTCCATGGCAGTTGCTATAGCACTGCTGTTAAGTATCACTGGAAGAAAGAAAATCACACGAACCAGAGTTCTTCCTTTAAACTGTCTGTTTAGCAATATGGCCATAAACAGACTAAAGAATATGATAAGAGGTATATCAAGCATCATATTACCAACCGAGGAGGTTAATATCTGTTTAAAAGTTCCATGCTCTCGAAATGCATAAATAAAATTCTCCAGTCCAACAAACCTAAGCTCATAGCCTCCCACCGCTCCTGTTGTAAGCTCTGATAATGAAAACTCAGTGGTAAGTATAATGCTTCTAACATAAAAGATAACAAAGCCTATCAGCCAGGGTAATATGAACAGATAGCCATTAATCATTCTTTTTTTTGTAAGCGTAAGCTTTCTCTTTTTCATCATAATCTCCATTCTGACAATAAAGCTCTAGTATGTGCTTCAGTACAATTCCTTCTATCTGATTTCATAGCTTTTTGCATCTATAGTCACTCCGTCAGCATTTACTTCCTCTGCCGTGTGATTGATATAAAATGTAACACCGTTACTATAGGTTACCTTTTTAACTCCACCTTGAAGTATTTCATAGTTAACCATAGTCTCACCGGATACTCTTCCAAGTGCCTTATTCACTTCTTTATACATATCAACGGCTTCATTCTTCCAGAGTTCATATTTAGTCGAATAGTATTTATGTAATCCGGTATACCTCATCTCATTAGCACTCTCTTTGGTAAACATATAATGAGGAGAAGCACCGTATTCTATGAGCTTTAGCTTAAGCTCCGAGCGGTCAATATCATCATAAAAATTAATTACTCCCCCCGCATAATCTATACTTCCATGTATAATCATCTGATATAGAGGGATACTTTCATCTACAATAAAGTATCTGTTATCGGATAAAGGCACATTAATAATATCCGAAGCATACTTTAGGCTATATTCATTTCCTCCGCTTATCATTAGCTTCTTGCCAGTATTCTCTAGTCTTTCAAACTGTGCCAATACAACATCCAGTGCCTCTTCCCTACTAATAATATTCGTTCTCCTCTGGTCGGAATGAAGTACATCTCCAAGGTCGCGGAGTGATATACCACTTATATCTAGCTTGTTTATGTTTTTAACAAATCCGTTAACATATCTTGGCAAGAACTTAGGTGATACCAGATAGTATCCTGTTTCCTTATAGCCTAGTGTAGCTGTCTTTACAAGATTTGTAGGATTAACATTTGCAAACCATGCATAATATCCTGCTCCAAAATACCTTGAGGTTTCCTGATAGCCGCTGTAACGCTTGCTTATATATGATACCTTCTGAAGCGAGGTGTCTCCATAGAAGCTGCCACCGTTACTGTCTACCCTCTTACTTAGCTCCTCCAGTCCTGATTTTCCACCTAGCTTTCTAATGATCTTAACCTTATCAGTCACATCATGATAATAACCGCCGTTAAACCAGCCCTGATAATTCATAACCTGCTTCTTAATTCCTTCGGCATACAAATCATCGGATATATCACCAGCTTCTTCAAAAGTTGTGACAGGGTTTACTGATAAATACTGCGTACCAAGGAAGAATGATGTCTCCTTAACGCCCCCAACGATATCATAATAGAAGGGTATATCATCATTAGTGTCCTTTAAGGTCAGAACACCCTCATCTAATAGGCGTTGTCTGTAGTAATTGGCTATTCCGCTATATCCCGTATTCTCCTTTGTAAGTAGGGTATACTTTACAGTGAGATTACAATCATATATATCATCAACTATTATAGGCATATCAGCAGAATCTCCCGAACTTCCAAATATCGAGAGTATATCATATATTCTTAACATAAAGGATGTATAGGCATAGTTATATGTACTGTATTTTCCACCTATACCGGCAGTTATAGTTGCAAGTGTTTCTCCATCCTCTATAGTTGCAAGAATCGAGGAATTCTCCTTGCATATTCCGAATAATCCCAGTCTTGCTTTTTCTGTATATTCCATCTGAGTCATGCCATCTGCTAAGGGATCAATACTATATATATATTGAGAATAATCGGCTGCATTTACTTTTCCATTATTAAAATTGATAATTGAACCAGAGCCATTTGGAACAACCATATATCCCTTATCATCCTGACCTGCAGCTCCCATATACCTAAGTAGCTGTATTCGATATATTTTAGCCTCACCAAACTCCTTAATTTCACTGGTAGGGATGGATACAACAATACCATCATCTTCAAGTCGATATTCTAAAGGGATAATAAACGATACTCCCTCTACCTTCTCTACTCCAGCAAGCTCCATCTGCTCATAATAATCATCCTGGGTAAAGCCTATCTCTTCAAGTAAGCCTTGTATCTTTTGTATCGTTTTCTTATTCTTCAGGGCAATTCCATTTAGCTCTAAAAGCCCCGGAAAGTCCTTACTGTCAACGTAATAGCGACGAATTGTAGCCCCGTCCTTTTCTGAGAGCTTAGATTGCACATCTTCCATCTTCTCTGATGAGAAATAAGTCGGAACAATTCCTGTCGTTGTAGTTCCATGATCACCCACGTCATATATATAGCGGATTCCATTATCTATGTTTTCGGCTCTTACCTGACTTCTATCCACCGACATGCTAAAGGAATCATATACTCCTGCTGCCCTACTTTTATTAAAGTAATTAAGTATAAACTGGGATTTTAAGTATCGTTTATTTGTCTCATTGGCAATTGAATCCTCATCTGCATCAAGCGGATTTGTATATATTATATTCTGATTTCTTTTATCATAGACAGCCACAATGGCGGTAGTGGTATCAGTGTATAGTTTTAAATAATCATTTTCTGCTACAAGCTCATAGCCCGGAACTTTTGGGTCTGCTTCGGGTATGGCAATAAAATCCGCGCCTTCCTCATATTCATAGGAGGACAGATAATCCTTATATTCATCATACGAATAGTAGCGGATATAGTAATAAAGCAAATAAACTACAAGAGCTAACGCCAGCAAGCCTAGCGCATACCTCGCGACCTTACCTATTATTTTTTTTCTTTTTTTAGTTTTTTTCTTTGCCCTAATCATGCTTTCTCCCATTCCATCACACTCTAAATACAAGCTCTATATATATGCTGTAAAAGAAGCTATAAATCTTATTAATCAAATCCACAAGCAGTAAACTTATAAATATAATAATAAATGCTGCCATCAGAGTAAGGATTAATGTTATTAGTGTTTTTGCCAATGAGTAATTATGTATCTGCATAATGCCCAAAAGCATCATAATGATGCCATAAGCTATTCCAACCACCAAAATCAAATAATAGAAGGCTTCCTCACCATCGGCAATATATAAGCTGACTATTGTCGCTATGTTCAAGGCTGCAATAAATGGTAACATAGCATAACCTATTGCTATGGCTATATCTTTAAGTCTACCCTCTCCCTGCATCAGACATGTAACAGACCAATTGCTGACGCAGAGCAGGGCAAATAAGAGGAGAACTCCCCCAAGTTCAGTAAAACTGTTAATGGTACGGGGGTCTATTTCATTAACTACAAAGCTTGAAAACAATCTATTAAAAGAAAAACTAAAAGCGAACAGTATAACCAAAATAATAGCAAGGGGAACACTTCCCTTATCTGTATGGCGAATCCAGTAATAGCCTTCAACAGGATGGGATACTGTATAAAACATATATTTAATTTTTTCCGAGGAAAAATTCTTACTCATTCAACAGTCCCTCCTCTTTGCTTAGTCCTTTTCTTTTCCGATAGATACGCCTTCCGATTACTATAGCTATAATGAAAATAACTGCGCCGGTTAAGAGAAAGTTCATGTTTTCCTTGAGAACTTCATTTCTATATCTTCGATAGGCTATAGAATAAAACTCACTGTTCATGCCTTTTCTTAGATAATCCATGGCATTCTCATAATCACCGGAGGTAAGATATGCCTTTCCGATACCCACATATGCCAGCTCATTGTTCTCATCTAGAGTTAGCACCTTTCTCCATAGC
>JAQVQL010000064.1 GCA_028701595.1 Herbinix sp. | reverse complement strand
GAGCTGATTATGCATCTTACTGATAATATAGTTAAAGAAAAGAAATTAACAACAATTATGGTTACCCATAACCTTCGCTACGCTGTAGAGTATGGAAATCGCCTTTTAATGATGCATCAGGGTGAAATAGTGATAGACAGTGTAGGAGAGTCAAAGCAAGATCTTAAGGTGGATGACGTCTTGGATAGGTTCAATGAAATAAGCATAGAATGTGGAAACTAAAATAGTAGCAGGTACAGTTTAATCATGTAAACTATCATGTAAACTGTACCTGCTAGCATCTTGACGCTGATATACTTGCATGTTAAAATTGGTTGATGTAAAATATAGCAAATAAATTATAGCATAAGGAGGACAAAAATGAACAATTTGTTAGTAGCACAATCCGGTGGACCTACCGTAGCAATAAATGCTACCCTTGTTGGAGTCTTACAGGGTGTAAGGACCAGCTCTAAGGTGGATAAGGTATATGGTGCAAAGAATGGTATAGAGGGTGCAATTAATGATAATCTACTTGATTTAAACGATTTGATTAGGGATACACAGGCAATGGATACCTTGACTTATACACCATCCTCAGCCTTAGGCTCCTGTAGGTATAAAATGAAGGATTGGAAGGTTGATGAGGAGCCCTATAAAAAGATTATAGACACATTTAAAAAACATGATATCAGATATTTCATCTATATAGGTGGAAATGATTCAATGGATACGGTAGATAAGCTTTCTGAGTATTGCAAGATTCATAATTATGATGTATATATAATGGGTGGACCGAAGACTGTGGATAACGATTTAAATCTTACTGACCATTGTCCAGGTTTTGGTTCAGCTGCTAAATACATCGCAACTACTATTTCAGAATTGGAAAGAGACATAAATGTATATGACATCCCCGCTGTAACTATAGTAGAAATTATGGGCAGAAATGCTGGCTGGTTAACAGCAGCTTCGGCTTTAGCTAGAGTTAATGGGGGCTCCGGTCCTGACTTGATTTATTTATGTGAAAGGGCATTTGATTATGATAAATTCATAGATGATGTTAAAGCTAAGCTTGCTGTAAAGCCCAGCTTGATTGTTGCTATCAGCGAGGGAATAAAGGATAGTACAGGTGCATATGTATCAGATACTATGTCAAGTGGTGCTGTAGATAATTTTGGACATAAATATATTGCTGGTTCTGCCAGAGCATTGGAACAGATGGTTAGAGAGAAAATCGGTTGTAAGGTAAGAGCAGTAGAGCTTAATCTAATGCAAAGATCAGCAGCCCATATTGCCAGTGAAACAGATATCACAGAATCTATTATGCTTGGACTAAAGGCATTCAACTGTGCTGTTAATGGAGAGACAGGTAAGATGGCAGCTATTAAAAGACTGAGTGATGCTCCATATCATGTGGAGTTCACATCTGTTCCTGTAGGTGAAGTGGCAAACCATGAGAAGATTGTACCTATGGACTGGATTACACCAGAAGGTAACGATGTAACAGAAGAAATGATGGCATATCTAAAGCCTCTTATAATCGGAGAAACTAATCTCAAATACGAGAACGGAATTCCTAAGCAGTGCAAATTATACTAAAATCAATAATGCAAATTTCATAGATAATAATATAGCCACCTGCTCAAAGCAGATGGCTATATTATTTCATCTTATTATCGCTACCAGAATAAGTGATCTTCAATTTTAACACAGGTTTTCTTATTATTGTATCCTTTATTCACTGCTGTTTTATAAGAATTAAAATACAGGCGGCTACCTATATTATTTGCACCCGATAGGGCGGCCTTTGCAGCCTTAATAGTAAGCTGCTGTGACTTTGTAGAGTAACCTTCGTATTTATCCAATTGTTTGGATAGAGAGCCGCTTTTTGCCACAGTAAATTGTCCGGATTGATATATAACTGCTTTGATGGAATTCGGATATTTACCGGATTTCACTCGGTTTAATACAACATTTGCGACTGCAAGCTTTCCGTTATAGCTTTGATTCCCTGCCTCCGCATGAACCAAACAAGCCAATAGCTTCAGCTCCTCCTGAGTATAATCCACTTCTTCTCGGTATTTAACTTTGGTTTCCTTCTTGATTCTTTCTTCTTCCTGTAGTTTCTTAAGCTCTTCTTCCTCTTCCTTAGATACAGCCTTTTCGAAATCTACAAGTAATTCAACATATTCCCTGCTTACGTACCCTATAACTTTATCATCAGTTATATCTACTTTTAGCCATTCGTCATAAAAGTCGATAACTGGGTATATTTCATTTTTATATACTACAGTTAACTTATTAGCTTCAATATCAGGCTTCTCTCTAACATTTAGACCTTCAGTACTTATGGATACACGATGCATTCCATAATTTTCAACTAATTCATCATCAGGAATACCTGTTTTTATATAATCGTTTTTAACATATCCTTTAACACTGCCAGATTCGATATAATACCAATCTCCGACCATATCCAGTATTCTGGCAGCAGAATCCTTATAAAGCTTCCCATTTATTTCGCTATCTATAGTCGCCTTATCTCGGATATTTACATAGGTACTTGCTGTTGAGATGCCAATATCGGCATAAGCGGACGGTGTGACTTCGGGCACTATATCTTGGACAATGTCCTCTTCAATTTTGCTAGGCGCATCTTCGATAATGTCCTCTTCGATTATGCTAGGGGCATCTTCAATAATGTTCTCTTCGATTATACTAGGTACATCTTCTATAATATTGTTCGAATCTTGATCTGTCTGACTATCTGGATTAGATTCTTCATTCATATACAGTCGATCACTGGTTGAAGCGAGATTGGAACTGTATTTATTAGACAAAGCATCTAATTTGACTTTATATGCTGTTTGTGAAGCGGTACTGTCAACACTAATATGAGCGCTTTTGTTTACATGTTCATCAGCATTATTATCTGAAAAAATATTAAAACCTACAAGAACAGAAAGCCAAAAGACAGATATGAACACTACTATAGAATATATAGTTCTTTTAGTTTTCATGATTCACCTTTCAATAGTATATTACTATAATATTGCTTCGGTATCGGTTGCAATTACATCCCAATATTGCTGTAATAGCAAATTCTGGGCCTAATGGATCAATTTTCTAGTATTCTATACATTATTCCATTGATTTATTCTATGCTTGCAGTCTCCATTGTGATTTTTTCACGAATAATGTCTGATACTTTATCTGCTAGTTCGGTGGATTTCATGCCCTTGTAATCTTCATAATAAAGAGGTTTTAAATAATGTACCTGAACAGTGAGTTTACGTATTGAACCGGTATCAAAGGCTTTGTAAGAATCAATTAGGGCTATAGGAACTACGGGGCTTTTGGCATTCATGGCACTCTTAAAGCTACCGCCCTTAAATTCAAGCAAGGAGTTACCTTGCCTAGACCTTGTTCCTTCTGCAAATAAGATAAAATTCTCCCCTTCTTTTACACGTCGGGTCATATTCATAATAACCTTCATGGACTGTCTAATATCATCGCGATCAATAATCTCAGCCTGTAGCATGGTTATTACTTGCTTTAAAATAAAGGTGTTTTTAATCTCTTTTTTCATAACAGTAACCAAGGGCTTTTCGTGCGTCTGTATGATGGCTAAAGCATCAAATAACCCTTGATGGTTTGGAAACATTACGTATCCGTCTTCTGAGGGCAGGTTTTCAAGGCCTGTAACATGTATTTTAATTCTACCACGTCGTATTATAATGGGAATGATTTTATGCAAATATGCATATCTGGTATGTGAATCGTATTTTTCTATATTACAAAGCTGAAATATTCTTATCAGCCAACAGGGCAATACTAGTAAGTTGCGAAATACCATAAAAATAATTCTCTTCATATGAATAGCCCTTTCTGTTAAATATTTATTATCACAATCAAAAGACTTCAAAGCCCTTTAAGTGCTTCGATCTACTGGGATGTCTTAGCTTCCTAAGAGCCTTCGCTTCAATCTGACGGATTCTCTCTCTTGTAACATTAAATTCTTTACCTACCTCTTCTAAGGTTCTTGTTCTACCATCCGTTAAGCCAAAACGTAGTATCAATACCTTTTGTTCCCTTTCTGTCAAGGTGTCAAGAAGCATGAAAATCTGGTCTCGAAGTATTGAATATGAAGCTGATTCCTCTGGGCCTAAGATGTTTTCGTCCTGAATAAAATCACCGAGATGGCTGTCTTCCTCTTCTCCGATGGGAATGTCAAGGGAGATGGGGTCAGAAGATATCTTTAAGACCTCACGAACCTTTTCTACAGTCATATCCAAAGCATCTGCCAACTCTTGCTCAGTTGGCTCTCTTCCTAGTTCTTGAAGCAAGGTTCTGGAGACTCTATAGGTTTTATTAATTATTTCAGACATATGGACAGGAATACGTATAGTACGACTTTGGTCGGCTATTGACCTTGTAATAGCCTGCCTAATCCACCAGGTGGCATATGTACTGAACTTGAAGCCCTTGGAATAATCAAATTTATCTACGGCCTTAATCAGCCCTAAGTTACCCTCCTGAATAAGGTCTAAAAAGGAAAGGCCTCTTCCAACATATCTCTTTGCGATACTGACTACAAGACGTAGGTTCGATTCTGCCAGTAATTGCTTAGCAATTTCGTCTCCCATTTCAATCCGCTTGGCAAGCTCTACCTCTTCCTCCATTGTTAACAGAGGATAGTTACCAATCTCTTTCAAATATAAGTGAACAGGATCGTCCGAAATAAAGGTGGAGGAGGATACACTAACTTCCTCTTGGGAAGATGTCTCGTCGGCATCTTCATCAATATCTAATAGCTTATCCTTCTGTTCGTTTTCATCATCTGGAGAGCTTAATACAACAATATTATAAGCCTCAAACCTTTCGTACACCTTATCGATTTGCTTGTTATCAAGATTTAGTTCGTTAATAAAGGTGTTGACCATTTCGGCCTCAATTATTCCTTTTTTTCTTTTAGCATATCTGATCAATTCATTGAATTTTTCCTCAAAGATATCATGGATAGCCCGTTCTTTCATAGAAGTACCTCCATCTTTAGAACTTAGAAAATTGCACTAGCTAATATTATACCACATGCTTGTACATATGAAAATACGCAAAATCAGTAAATGCTAATAACAGTAAAAAACAGTAAAAGTTTTATATAATAAGCTAGATGAAATGGACAAAACAGGCATTATGATGCTGCTTATAGAAGATGCATCACAATACCCGTTATATCTCTAGCCTTTTTGCTGCCATATTAAATAGTATATCTATTTATTCATTATAAACGCTCCACTTTTGGAAGCTGATCAAAGCCTTTTTGCAGATCTTCATCACTTGGGATATAATCCTGCATGCTGTTAGTAAGATAGGAATTATATGCTGTCATATCAAAGTATCCAGTACCCGTGAGACCGAATAAGATGGTCTTGGCCTCGCCTGTTTCGCGACATACTAATGCCTCGTCGATAGCTGAACGTATAGCATGGGCAGATTCAGGAGCAGGAAGAATAGTTTCTTGCTTAGCGAATAGTACTGCTGCTTCAAATACCCTGGTTTGCTCCACGGATACAGCCTCCATATATCCATCATGATACAGTCTAGATAATATAGGAGACATACCATGGTAGCGGAGTCCGCCCGCATGATTTGCGGAGGGTATAAAGCTACTTCCAAGTGTATACATTTTAGCCAGGGGTGTTACCTTACCTGTATCACAGAAATCATATGCATATCGTCCTCTGGTAAGAGAGGGGCAAGAGGCCGGTTCAACCGCTACAATTCGAGGCGTGGCTTTTCCAGTCAATTTATCCTGCATAAACGGTGCTATAAGGCCTCCGAGATTAGAGCCTCCACCTGCACAGCCTATAACCACATCGGGATATTCATCCAGCATTTCCATAGCTATTTTTGATTCCAGACCGATAATAGATTGATGCAAAACCACTTGGTTAAGAACTGAACCAAGCACATATCGATACCCTGGAGCTGAAGTAGCTTTTTCTATTGCCTCTGATATAGCACAACCTAAGCTGCCACCAGTATTGGGGTTGTCTTTGAGTATGGCAGTACCAACTCTTGTGGTATTGCTTGGGCTTGGAATGACTTTGGCATCAAAAGTCTCCATAACAGTCTTTCGAAAGGGCTTCTGCTCATAGGATACCTTTACCATATAGACGGTTAGGTCAAGATTATAAAATGCACAGGCTTCTGCAAGCGCTGTTCCCCATTGTCCTGCTCCCGTCTCAGTTGTAAGCCCTGTAAGTCCTTGCTCCTTAGCATAGTATGCTTGAGCAATCGCTGAATTTAATTTGTGGCTGCCAGAAGTGTTATTCCCCTCAAATTTATAGTAGATTTTGGCAGGGGTTTTTAGAGCCTTTTCTAGATTGTATGCACGAATCAGAGGTGATGGGCGATACATCTTATAAAACTCCTGTATTTCCTCAGGTATATCAATATATCTGGTGGTATTATCCAATTCTTGAGCAGCCAGGGCTTCACAAAAGACGGGATAGAGCTCTTCTACATGGACAGGCTTAAGTGTGCCTGGATTTAGAAGAGGGTCGGGCTTTATGTTCATATCAGCCCTAAGATTATACCATTGCTTTGGCATCTGTTCCTCTGTTAGATATAATCTGTGTGGTATTTTCTTTGCCATAATAAAACTCCCTTCATTTTTTGTTTTGCATATAAAAAAAGCTTTTGTCTCAGTATTTACTGGGACAAAAGCTTATATTGCTTCTGCGGTACCACCCGGTTTGGTGCAAATGCACCCACTTAATCCATGTACTTAACATACATGCTCCCTTCATAACGGATGGAGATTCCGTTAGGCATTACTCATCAGATTGTGTCTGATTTTCTTCCTACCCTCGTAAGTCCATTCAATATAACATTTATTGCCGCAATTTCACCTGATGTGGCTCTCTGTAAATAAATTATTATATTTACTATTCTTACTCATCGGTTTATGGTAAACATATAAAATTAATATATTTTGTATCAGTATATACATACAGGTATAAAATGTCAATAGAAATTTTTTGCTATCAGCAGGCAAAGCAAAAATAATTTTCTCATAGTTTCTCCTAATGGTTATATTTTTTATGTATTATGATTGCCTAAGGCTTAATGCTAATAAGCTGCTTTATTTCTTCTTTACTCAGTGCCCTATCATAAATTCTTATTTCATCTAATAATCCCTCAAAGCTGGCTCCCCAAGGGTTTCGACCAATCACTATAGCTCGGCTGGAATCTCGTCTTATCCTGCCTGATAATTCAGTACGTGAGCATTGCTTTCCATCTAGGTAGGTAATGATATTTGATCCATCATAAGTTATTGCATAATGATGCCATTTGGTATCATTAACAACCTTAGCTACTAAGTATTTCCCAGTTCCACTAGTAGTAGTTATGGAACCAGCAAAACCATTTGCTGTTATTTGAGTTCCATATACAGTATGCTTATGTAAGACTGTTGCAGCAGTGTTTTTCTTATCCTTCTTTGCAAAAAAAGCAAAGGTTATCTCATCTATACCATCAAGGTAGTCGTTATGCTTTACCAATATTCCACGGCTTTTAGAATTATTAAAACGAATTGATTTTCCATAAATTGATTTCTTGAAAAGGATATCCTTGCTACTTTCTATAGTCATTTTTTTACCTGATGCATCCAGACAATTTTTATCAAAAGATAGGTATAGATACAGATTGGGAGATTTTGAAGCAGTTACTTTAATTTTCTGGCTGACAGTATGTTTATAACCATCGCTATCTGTGACTGTTAATTTAACTGTGTGCTTTCCTGCTGAGAAGGTATGATTTGTAGTAACACCCGAACCGGTGCTACCATCACCAAAATCCCATTCATAGGTAAGGATGCTTCTTCCTTGGGGGACGTAGGAAGAACCTCCGTCAAAAGCAACCTTAAAGGGTTCATATCCTGAATTCTTGCTAACACAATTGCTGAATTGAATATATGCAAGGGGATGAGAAGCTCCCTGATATTCATATGGACCAATATCCCAGGCGTTTCCATATGGTCTTGAGTTTCCATCAGTATCATGGTCAAACTTCAAGCTTATTCCTTTATCAATAGCTGGACTGCTGGGATGTAGTGAAAAATCGTTATTATCGATATCTATAAACAAGGGATCCTTGTTAACAATATCGTTAGGAAAGCTTTCCTGATCGTATTTTTTGTAAGCATCCGACCTAAAAACTATATTATTAGATGCGTATTTGTTTTTATCTAATCCAAAATAGCAGTTGCTAGCATTGTAAAATATATTATTACGTACCTCACCTGTAGCAGGCATCTCATCATTCCCGCTAAATCCAACGCCATGTTGAGACATATTAATAAAGATGTTGTTATAGACCTTTACGTCCTTTAGGGTAGAAATGCACAAGCCCCATGCAGCGGCATCCTTAAAGACATTATTTCTAAAGGTTATATCAAAGGAATGGTAATAATAGCGACCCGAACCCATAAAGCCCTGATGATAGAAATCCTCTATGAGGTTTCCTTCAATAATAATATGGCGTGCATATTCGCCGTTGTTATCAAAGGTTTGAAAGCCGTCTACATGTGCTTTTCCGATTTCCTCTTGTCGAGTGCCATGCATATAGTTATCCCTGATTATATGGCCTTCTCCAAAAAACCTAAAATAATCAGCGTCGCCCTTCCTAAATATCAAGCGCTCTATCTCGTTATTCTCAACAAGCATATCTGTTCCTGACACATTAATTCCAAAGCTACACTTATAGATATAATTTTTGGCAACTCTGCAATTAACTCCTGATGCGGTAATACCTACTCCGACATTATAGACATAATTATTAATAACTTCGACACCGGTGCTTCCTCCTAAATGAATGGATCCACCGATTGCTTTAAAGCCATCCAATATCACAAAATTACCGTGCTTTAGATTAATAGAACATATAGAAGCCTTACGCTTATTACGTGATTTAAGAATAAGCCTATTATCTTCCTCGCTATATATACGGTTTGATGCAAATTTTATTTGTTCATCATATACTCCATCCTCAACAATAATTTCATCACCAGGATAGGAGTATTCAATAGCCTTACTTATGGTTTTAAAGGGTTTGGCTTCGGTACCTTCAGAGCTATCATCACCCATATAACTTACATACAGTTTAGCTGGGTCCCTTGGTAAAGCAGCCTGAAGCTTCCCCTTTGTCACAAGAATATTATCAAAATTTACCCAATAACGACTGGTTTTTTTATCAACTCGTGTTAGTTTTATACGGCCACCCTTAAAGAGCTTAACTGCTCCGGGCTTTTTATCAATATATGTATATTCATAATCCTTTCCATTCTTATATCCATCACGATCTAATGAAATTTCTATAGATTTACCATTGTTACGAAAATATATTTTAAAATAATTAATTGATGGGTTTTTTCTCGGAGAGCACAAAATTTTACTTACATCATCAGCTATCAGCTCTTTTTCGATACCATCCAACATGCGATATACCTGTCCTGTCGTAGGGCAAAAAGAATAGTAGTTCTTCTTGTTCTGATACTCAATCATTACTCGGGCAGGAGTGTTATACCAATTAATACTGGTAAAGGAAACTGTATACTCTGATTGCCTTATAGCTTTTTTTGAAATGGCGTATGCCCCTGCATTCATTCTTAAAATCTTAGTTCCGAAGGTTTTATTGCCTTCTATAACCAGATCACCATTTGTAGTCCAGGTCATTCCTTTTGTCAACGGCGGGTCAGCTTTAGCTAAATGATTATCTTCAAAATCTTCTCGGTATATTATGTCATCCTCTATGACGACTCCATATTCAGTAAGTAACTCGACTACTTCATCTGCTTTGACAGTTATATATTTATTAATAAGAATAATTCCTGTAATAACAAAAATAGATAGTAGACAAAGAAATTTAATTTTTTTCATATTTCCTCCTTGTATTTATATTCGATTCAAGTTCGGTAATATCCCCACAAAATAATACACATGAATTCTCCAGGGTAATTATTGCCTATTGTATTACAAAAAAACACCTTACTATTAATACAATTATTTTCCATAATTATACTAATGATAAGGTGTAGTGTAAATGAGTCTTATAGCTTATGAATTATTATTAAATCCCTTCATGGAAAGTATGGCTATTGCTTTAGCGGTAAATATTTCTATACTCTGAGGGTGTTTGATTAAGTGCTTTCTTAAAAACCTTACTAAAAT
The DNA here is from genome assembly GCA_028701595.1 of Herbinix sp. Classification (GTDB taxonomy): domain Bacteria; phylum Bacillota; class Clostridia; order Lachnospirales; family Lachnospiraceae; genus Mobilitalea. Next base: position 67 of record JAQVQL010000064.1, on the reverse strand, counting down.
ATATAGTATCGCTAAATCCGATTCTTTCACATATTTCAGATAATGTAAGACTAGTATCACGAAGTAG
>JAQVQL010000374.1 GCA_028701595.1 Herbinix sp. | reverse complement strand
TATCTACATTCTTGTATTTATAGGGGCCATCATTATCTTCCACAAAGGAATCCTGAGCGACAGCAGTTACATCACCCCATTTATTATCCGCGTCTATTCTCGCAAGGTCCACAGGCTCCTGCCCACCTACCGCATAACCGATCTGGCCTATGCTTCTATGGGGCACAATCTCCAATATAATAAAGGGATTTTCTTCACTTCCCTCAGGCTTAGACGGATCAAAGCCAGGAAACGACATATAAGCATCACCTAAAGCCCCAGTAACCTTCGTCTTATTATTGTCTACTATAATAAAAGCCATGAAAAAGAAACACAGCAAGAACACTGAACATATAACACTTCTTATAAGCTTACCCCTTCTCTTCATCATAGCTATCCCCCTTCATTTCTTATTTGACCTCTCACTATTGGACTTACCAATAGACCTTCATCGTTTTTATTTGGTTTCTTAGGTTAATTAGGCTGTCCTTAACCTCAAATTCTGTATAATCTCCTTGGAGCTTAAAGGATACCTTTATGAAGCTATCGCCAGCACTGGTATCTGTTACATGAAAATGCTCCACATATCGACCAAATAGTTGAGATGTTGTACGACTTATGGTTCCGTCGGCTTCCCTAATGGCCCTAACAAAATCAAGAGTCTTTTCGGAATTATTAAGACTTATTTCGTATAATATATCTTCTCCATGCTGTATTCTTAGCAATGTTGGATCTACTGTATCATCAAACTCCACACAGTCAGCCTCTACTATCATATCCTTTAGCTGATTTAAGATAGTCTGAGCCTCCATCTGCAGGGAAATGTCCTCACTAGATCTACGGTAATAATTAGTGGACTGCCATAGGAAGGAAGCAACTATACCAAGAATAACCACTGATATTGATATAGCTACTATTAATTCTATCAGTGTAGTTCCTTTATTATCTGGTTTCACGTTATTTCCTCCTTCTGATATCTAGTGACATCTCACGGCTCTAATTATATATCCAATGTCTCCCCGTTTCCTTTATACATCTTATAGTTGAGCTATCATTGCCACTTTCAAGGATAATCTCAGAATAATTTGAAGCAAAGGCTCCGGAGGACTTAACGAAGCTAAGGCATATGCTTTCATTATCCCCAAGCTCATGGCTAGCTCCGGTATCAGTCTTATATTTTAAAGTGATATTAGGTGAATATTCCATACCCTCTGCAGCGGTAAGCTCACCATATACTCCAATGCTTAGAGCTTCCACAGGACTAAGCTTACTATATGGCTTTCCGCCTATCTGATAGAGGTAAAGATACTGAATCCCTTTTTTACTCATTGTTTCAATTCTTGCTTTACTCAGGGAATCATTTATATGGTTTGCGGCTTTCTTAGTTTTAGCATATCCCAAGGAGTTATAGATTGCAATGCCTCCAGTCGACAGTATGGCTATAATAACAATTATCAGAACCAGCTCTATAAAAGACATGCCCTCATTTTTTTTTCTCATAAATCCTCCTAGCAATCCCTTATCACTAAACGCATATGTGAAGCTCTCACGACTAAAGTCACGAAAATGCCTGGCAACTGCTTCTAATTCAACTATATTACAATCTATTTATTCTTCTTCCAATTCTCGAAGGCTATCATATCCTTAATAGCTATGGCACTGCTTGAAGGGCCAGGGCTTGGAGCGGTAAATGAAGCATATCCCCTAAAATAACGGTTGATATCTGGTTCTCCCAAGCGAAGGATACCCTCAACCAGCTCCTTTGAAGCAGTGACTGTAACACCTGCCTTAAGCTCAATGTCCTCATCGGCAAGAATAAGTCCCTGGTAATCTGTATCCACACATACAGAGCCGTTGGCTATAATGATACCCTTTCTTTCATCAAGAGGGATATTGTTAATATAATAGGTTGAACCGGGATTGTTTATAATATATACAAAGCTAGACACTCCATCTACTTCTGCAAAGCACCTTGTCACAGTGGGGGAGATATCTACTTCACCCCTGTCAATTATAGAATTATACAAGGAGCTATAGTCAAAAGGAGGATTTGTCGCTGTCACCTTCAGATTACTTGTCATAGAGTCGTAACGCTTAGCCAATTGCTTTGATAGGCTTTCCATGGCAGTTATGGACAGACCCCCATAATCCACAGAGCTATTTATCAAATCAGAGGTATTTGCCCTATAGGTTAGTATATTGCCGGCTGTTAAGAAGATATTGCTTATAGTATCGTCTATAATAATACTATCGACATTTCTTCCTACTAGCTCATCAATATCTAATACCTCGCTGCTGCCATTAGCAAACTCCTCGAAATATTTCTGCATATACTCATTGGCCTTGGCCTCTTATTTGAACTTAAGATAATAGTATTTGTATCTCTCTCCATGATGAACATAATGAAGATTTAGAAAGCCATCTGCGTAGTCCCCTATATTAATAATAGGAAATGTGGAGCGTCTTGTAAAATCAACCTCCAAATCACCCGGGGGCTTGGCTAGATATTCATCATAGGTTACAGGATTGGAGCCACACCATATATAATCCTTAGGTATAAAATATGCCAGCTGCATTTCCTTTACGGA
>JAQVQL010000063.1 GCA_028701595.1 Herbinix sp. | reverse complement strand
CCCTCACGAAATTCTGTCTCCACCGCATCACCCTTTTCAGACAGCCTTCCTGGCTCATCTAGAAAGAAAAGGGAATCCTCGTTGTCAAAATACTCATAAAAGCTCATCGTATTATCATAAAAATAATTGATATAGCTTTCCAAAGCCATAGTGCCCTGGTAAGCCTCTAAATTCTCTTTAAACTCACCAATAATCTTGTGAATCCTTGCCGCTTCCTCAGTCTTAAATTTATCCCTAAGACCTTTCACATATTGCTTCTCTTCTTCTTCTATCCTCCTAAGACCTGCTGCCAAACGCTTCTCATCTGGTATAATCTCCGCAGCTGGATAAATAATTAGCTTATCCACCTGCTCGATTGAGCGCTGACTACTGATGTCAAAGGTCCTGATAGAATCAATCTCATCACCCCATAGCTCAATCCTATAGGGAGCATCCTCTGTAAGAGGAAATATATCTATAATTCCTCCGCGAATAGCAAAATCTCCCGGAGCCTCTACCTGTGCCTGTCTCTCATATCCAAGCCTTGTAAGTGTGGCACCAAACTCACTTAGCTTAATTACCGCATCATGAGTGATCGTAATCACTCTATCCATAATCATCTTAAGCGGTAGCAGCCTATCCATACCACCGTCAAGACTCATTACAATCGTGGTCGGTTGCCTCTCGATAATCCGCCTTATAACCCTTAACCTGTCTATTACGATGGCTCTTCCATGAATATCCGCACTATAAAATATAATATCCTTTGATGGATATAGGAATACATTTCTATCATAAAGGCGATAATCCTCATATATTTCCTTGGCCTTCAAATCATTGTAGGTAACGATTATTTTAAAGGTTATGCCTTCACCAAGTCCATGGATTAAGTGACATTTTTGCGAATCAATACAGCCGGTAATTTGCACCGGCAGGGTATTCATTATTATATTATCCCTGATGTCATTAAACTCCTTTAATTCCTTCAAGGGTTCTGTAAAGGTCTTCAACTAGGGCTCCTCCTGATAGTCGTGGTGTTTAAATGCTTATATATCTCTTTATAAGTTTTTATATATCATCCCGAGATTCCTTCTTGCGAAAGATTTTGCTAAAAAGAGATGTAGTATTTTCTTGAGTTGGTCCAGATTCCGGTTTGTCCTTATCCTGCTTATATATATCCTGCTTATATATATCCTGCTTATCATTATTCTGTTTGACTATATCTGATTTAACGCTATTGATTTTATCGGCTTCCTTGGCTTCGTCGGATTCTTTAACTACCTTCTTTGCTTTCCTTCTGGTTTTTTCCTTTGTCTGCTCGTCCTCTGACTTCTTCTTATTATACTGATTCATGGCTGTATCCATACCATTTGTAATAATTATGCGACAGGCATCTGAAATATCCTTAAGCGCTTCTCTTATAGCCACTTCCTCTTGACCCTTAAATCTTGAAAGCACATAATCAGCCAAATCCCAATCCTTTGGCTTCTCTCCTACACCAACCTTAATCCTAGGAAACTCGTCTGTTCCAAGGTGGCTAATGATACTCTTAATTCCATTATGCCCTCCGGCACTGCCCTTCTTCCGAATCCGAAGCTGCCCCACATCCAGGCTGACATCATCGTATATAACTATGATATCCTCTGATTCCACTTTATAAAAGTCTACCAGCTGCCGTATACTTTCCCCGCTAAGATTCATATATGTCAAAGGCTTGGCAAGTATTACCTTCTCTCCCTCGATATATCCACTACCACAGATTGCCTTATGCTTCTTCTGGTTCAAAGGGATCTTATAATCATCTGCAATTCGGGTTATAGCATCCCAGCCTATATTATGCCTGGTGGCTTGATATTTTTCTGTTGGATTTCCTAATCCGATTATAATACGCATGGTTTGACCTCATTTTTCTTATCTTTGCTGATAAATAATAATTAAAAATGTGCATAAAAATACGTATACTTGATGCCTTCCACCTGGTTTAAAACCACTTAGATGGAATCGGAACAAGTATATACAGTATTAATAATTCTGCTAGATAATATTATAAACCTTGTGGGAGGTTGTGGCAACTGAAATTACTCCTTCTTATATCAATTGTACTGATTTTTTCTTATCTACCATTCTCATACTTATCCAAAGCCACTTCAATTTGAATCAACTCATCGCTTCCGATCGTTGCAAAACGAAGTAACGATATTTTATATTTCTTTAAATTACTGTCTTTCATTCGATCACGTTCGTATTAACGAGTGCCTTCTTTATAAAACGGAACCCATCAACTTTGCATTTCTCTTTTACCTATCTTGAGGAATATAAAACCATTCTATTGACTTATGCGTATAAAATGCGTATAATATTGTTATAAGGTGGGATAATATATGAAGAGAAAATATTTACTAAAGCTTCTCAAAAAGAATGGATGGTACTTGAAACGGATTGGTGGTAATCACGACATATACACTAATGGTAAAGAGTTTGAGCCGATACCAAGACATTCAGAGATTAACGAGAGACTGGCTAAAGAAATAATAAAGAAACACGGGTTATGAAAGCCTTTGTTCTTAATAACTTTATCTGCTTTATCATAAGGAGGAAAAATAAATGAAAGAAGCTTATCCAATTATAATTGCCGAAGAAAGTGATGGATACTATGTATCAATACCAGATTTCGATATCGCTACACAAGGATCAAGTATAGCCGATTCAATTGCAATGGCTCGTGATGCAATAGGGCTTATGGGAATTGATATGGAAGACGACGGCAAAGAGCTACCCAAGCCAGGCACAGCAATAGTCTCGCCTAATAAAGATGATACAGTTACCCTGGTTGATGTGGATTTTACAGATTATCGTAAACTTGTTAATAATCGATCTGTTAAAAAGAATTGTACTATTCCCTATTGGCTTAATGTAGAAGCGGAGAAAGCAGGAATAAATTTCTCGAAGGTACTACAGGAAGCTCTTCAATCCGCACTAAATACATCCAAAAACAACACATAATCCATAACATATAAATTTCCATACAAAAAAGACAGCCCTCCTAGCATTGCTGTCCTTTTTGTCTTTTTATTACCGTTATTCCCTCTCCTACTCCTCAGTATCAGTCTCGGTGTCGGTATCTGCTTCCAAAGCCGCGATCTCGTACTTCTCGAGAATTATCCTTTGGATTTTGTCTCGTGTGTCCGAATTAATCGGATGTGCAATGTCCCGGTACTCTCCATCCCCAGCCTTACGGCTAGGCATAGCGATGAATAAACCCTTGTCGCCTTCAATCACTTTGATATCATGAACTACGAATTCATTATCAATTGTAATTGATACTACAGCCTTCATCTTCCCGTCCTTGCTTACTTTACGTACACGAACATCGGTAATTTGCATAGCTTAGTCCCCCTTCTGTCTATATTTATCGTTAGTTATCAAGAAAAAGTATGTTAACGCAGGTTAAGCTCACTTTTCCAAGTTACCTATAGAACACATCTCCAGAAAATCGTTCGAATTACAATGTGAAGCTATTATAACATATAAAAACATAAATGTGAATATTTTTTACATATTTATATCCAAATTTTACATATTTCTTGTTGTTTTTCACTTCTTTTACGGTTTTTTGAACTAGATTAACTCCTTAATTTATAAATTTTATATGTATACTTGCATCCTTACTGTAAAAAGGAATATATTACTATAAAAGTAAATACCTGCTTTAGGCAGGTGTTTGTAATGTAACGTTTCTCTATTGTAATTTAAATAAAAAAGGTTATAATAGCAGTAGTTAAGACCAAAATAAATAATTTTATGAATAGGAAGTGCCATATGTACAAAATAGATTTTAACAAGCCATGCCGTGTTCATTTTATCGGAATTGGCGGCATCAGTATGAGTGCCTTTGCAGAATACTTACATAATTTGGGGTTTACGGTCAGTGGCTCCGACAGTCACAAAAGCAAAATAAGCGAGCATCTTCGCGACTTAGGGATTGAAGTATTCTATGGACAGAGAAAGGGTAATATTACACCTGACATAGAAGCCGTGGTATATACAGCTGCTATTAGTAGCGATAACGAGGAGTTTATTGCTGTAAATGAGATGGGCATACCATCTCTTAATCGTGCCGAGCTAATCGGTCAGCTTATGCTTAATTTCAAGGATTCGATTGCCATATCAGGTACTCACGGAAAAACCACCGTAACCTCTATGCTGTCATTAATATTTATTGAGGGTAACTTAGACCCCACAATCGCTGTAGGCGGCATGTTAAATGCCATAGGCGGAAATATGCGTATGGGAGATACGGATCACTTTATTGCAGAAGCATGTGAATACAAGAACTCTTTTCTTGAGTTTAACCCCCATAAGGGAGTCATACTTAATATAGACGAAGATCATATGGACTTTTTTAAGGATTTGAATGATATCCGCAATTCATTTCATCTATTTGCCAAGAGGATTCCTAAGGATGGGCAGCTATATATCAACGGAGAAATTTCTGATTATGAGGAAATTACCAAGGATCTTGAATGCGAAGTGTTAACCTATGGCATATCAGACCCTAATTATAATAAGAACAACCTAGTCTATGATATTGCAGCAAAGAATATTCGCTCCTATAACATGAGCGGCCATAGCTTTGACCTTTATTATAAGGGAGAATATGTTGACTGTATTCAGCTAAATGTCATAGGCATTCATAATATTTCAAATTCACTGCCGGCCATCGGATTGGGCTTACAGGCACAGATTCCTATAGAAAAGATTAAAAGCTCAATGATGAATTTTAAGGGTGCTGAGCGTCGTTTTGAGTACAAGGGAACTATAGGTGGGGTAAAGATAGTGGATGATTATGCTCATCATCCAACCGAGGTTACCGCTACTCTTACCTCTGCTAAAAGCTATACAGACAATACTCTTTGGTGCATCTTCCAGCCTCATACATACAGCAGAACAAAAAGGCATTTAAAGGATTTTGCCAAAGCCTTATCCCATGCCGACAAGATAGTCCTAGCAGATATATATGCCTCAAGAGAAAAGGATCCCGGCGATATTTCTTCAATGGATCTTGTAAGAGAGCTTGCGGCACTTCAGAAGGAAGCTTATTATTTCCCTAGCTTTGATGAAATTGAGGCTTTTTTACTAGAGAATTGTATTAACGGCGATTTGTTGATAACTATGGGTGCCGGAGATATCGTAATCGTTGGCGAATCCTTGTTAGGTTTATAGTTTATCCACATTATCCACAGTATTATCAACATTTTATGTTAACCAATGCTGTGGATATTATTTTACCCTGATTCTTTTCTACAACAATAGATTTTTATCTCAAATAAATCTTTAATACCCAATGGTTCTACCTTTAATTACATATTTTTACATATCAATGCAATAATTCTATCCACATTATCAACATCATCAACAAATTATTTAATCGTTAAAATCCCTGAAAACAGCCTATTTCATTCTTTTTTAACTTGTGTTATACTATGCACGAGAAACAATGACTTGTAGAAAGGGGTGGGTGAAAATTGAATAAAATATCATTAAATAAAGAAGGTATTTCCGACGTCACGATCGTCCCAAATACCTTTATTGATCTTTATATGCCCTCTGCTAACGGAGCTTATGTTAAGGTTTATCTATACCTTTTACGCAGCTTTAGTAGCAGTAATCTTGAAATTTCAATTTCCTCTATAGCCGACAACCTAGATAATACTGAGAAAGATATCATCCGTGCCTTGAATTATTGGGAAAAGCAGCAACTGCTTAAGATTGAAAGAAGTACTCAAAAGGAAATAACAGCAATTTACATGACTACTCTAGATGGCTCTGCAAGTAGCTCTACAGCAGACATTATGACGACTGATGATATCGATACAGAGCTAGATGAGATTGCTGTAAGTATACATACTGTAGATGAGCCTGCCATTAGGCAGAGATACTCTCAGAAAAAAATTACCGAGCTTACAGGTAATGATGAAATAAAATGGGCCATGCATATAGTTGAAATATATCTAGACAGACCTCTAAAGCCCATGGATATTCAATTAATTTTATATCTTTATGAAGAGCTACACTTTTCTTCAGAGCTTATTATGTATCTATATGAATACTGTGTCTCTAGGAATAAGAAGAATCCTTCCTACATAGAAGCGGTTGCCTTAACCTGGGCTAAGGAAGGAATTGATACAGAGGAAAAGGCAAGGGAAGCTACCGTAGTATATAACGAGCATTTTAATAGTGTTAATAAGGCCTTTGGACTTAACAGAGCCCCCGGCCAAATTGAAAGACAATATATTACGAAATGGGTTGAGGTATTTTTATTTTCTGATGAAATCATTACAGAAGCCTGTAATAGAACCATCCTAAGAACCGGGAAGCCCGACTTCAAATATGCGGACAAGATACTTGAAACCTGGTTCAAAAAGAGTGTTAAGAATATGGCTGATGTCACCATACTTGATGATGAGTTTGCTAAGGGTAAGGGAAGCTCAAAGGTTACACCGATTGCCAAGGCTTCAAATAGATTCAATCAATTTCCTCAAAGAACCTACACTGCCAAGGATTATGCCGAGCTTGAACGTAAGCTTATTAATAAAGGTCTATAATATCTGGAAGTTAATACATACACATAAAAGGAGATAGGATATGGCTCTGAAGAATGATCAGTATAATCGGATATTACGTGAATATGATGAGCGTCGATTTCAGAATAAGTACGAGTTAGACAAGCGTATGCAAGAGGTTTATCAAGCTGTACCCCAGCTTAAGGACCTTGAAGATGAGCTTATATCCTTATCTGCACAATCAGGTAGATTGGCCCTGTTTGGCAACACAGATGCTCTAGAGGAATTAAGGAGCAATACCACAATACTTAGAAATAAGCAGAAGCAGCTTCTTATGGATAATGGCTATCCTGAGGATTATCTTCACATACAGTATTCTTGTAGCAAATGCAAGGATAGCGGTTTTATCGACAATGAGAAATGTAACTGCTTTAAGCAAGCTATAGCAGATATGATTTATGAAGGCTCAAATATAAAATCCGTACTGGACCGCGAGAACTTCAGTGCATTTTCTTTTAAGTATTATTCTGACGATTATATTGATGAAAGCATCGGTTTATCTCCCCTCTCTAATATGCAAAAAATAGTTGCAACCTGTAAAAGCTTTATTCGCCATTTTGATAAGAATCATGAGAACCTGCTATTCCTAGGTAATACAGGGGTAGGAAAAACCTTTCTTGCCAATTGTATAGCAAAGGAATTATTAGACCGGGGTTATACGGTAATATATCTAACCGCCTTTAGGCTATTTGACATCCTGGAAAAATATAAATTCAGCAAGGTGGCAGAGAGCACCTTATCCGCTGCTAATCAATTTGAATATATTTTAGACTGTGATATGCTAATTATTGATGACCTTGGAACCGAGCTTAGTAACTCATTTACGACATCTCAGCTCTATCTAATTATTAACGAAAGATTATTACGTCAGAAATCTACTCTAATATCTACCAACCTATCATTAGATAATCTAAACTCCAATTATAGCGAGCGAATCTACTCTCGCATTATCAGTAATTACTGTATAAGACGAATAGTCGGAGAAGATATACGTCTGAGCAAGGCAATAAAACCTTAATTAGGCTTGACTTAGTATTTTTATAATGATATAACTTTTATGGATTATAGCATAACCTAACAATAATAATACGGAGGGACATGTAAATGCCAAAGCAAGAAAAGATTGTAGAAACCATTCCAATTGGGCCTTTAGGTATCATTGCACTTGAAAGCAATAAAACACTTGGTAACAAAGTAAATGATTACCTAGTATACTGGCGCGAACTAAGAGAAAGCGAGCACAAAGGTACAATAGCATTTACAGGCTATCAGAGAGATTCTTACCTGATAAATGCCTGCTGCCCAAGATTTGGCACCGGTGAAGCTAAGGGTCAGATTAAGGAGACGGTTAGAGGATATGACCTGTATATACTTGTTGACGTGACCAATTACAGCTTAACCTATACTGTTCGTGGACATGCCAACCACATGTCTCCCGATGATCATTATCAGGATATAAAACGTATTATTGCCTCAGTTGGTGGCAAGGCCAGAAGAATCACTGTAATTATGCCATATCTTTATGAAGGACGCCAGCATAGGCGTAGCTCCAGAGAATCCTTGGATTGTGCACTGGCATTGCAGGAGCTTACAAATATGGGTGTAGAAAGCATCATAACCTTCGATGCCCATGACCCCAGAGTACAAAATGCTATACCCTTAAAAAGCCTTGAAACTATTCAACCAACCTACCAATTTATCAAAGCCATCCTTAAGAATGTACCTGATATTAAGATGGATTCTGATCATATGATGGTTATCAGTCCGGATGAAGGCGGAATGGGAAGAGCTGTATATTTTGCAAACGTCTTAGGTCTTGATATGGGTATGTTCTATAAGAGACGCGACTATACAAAGATAATTAACGGACGCAATCCCATCGTAGCACATGAATTCTTAGGACCCGATATCGAGGGTAAAGATATTATGATTATAGACGATATGATATCATCTGGAGAGAGTATGCTAGATGTTGCTACTGAGTTGAAAAGAAGAAAGGCCAACCGTATCTTTGTGGTATGTACCTTCGGCCTGTTTACTGGTGGCTTGGATAAATTCGACGAGGCCTTTGAACAAGGAATAATATATAGACTTCTGACTACAAACCTAACATACCAGATCCCAGAGCTTTTGACTAAGCCCTATTATATAAATGTTGATATGAGTAAGTATATTGCTTTAATTATAGACACTCTAAACCATGACAACAGCATTAGCGGTTTGCTAAATCCTGTTGAAAGAATAAATAACGTACTGGAAAGATACAACCAGGTCAAGAGTAAATAAATGTTAGCTACGGTACCAGGCACCAATCGCTACGGTACCAGGCACCAGCCCAGGGTAATACTTGAAGTTGGTGCCTGGTACCGTTTTCCGTTTTTCGTTTTTCGTTTTCCGTTTTCCGTTCTACTCAAAGGTCTTATTCATTCCCGGCTCATGAATCTCCTCCATATATTTATTCCATATGGTAGCGGGATATGAAGAGCCCTTTAGGTCCTCTAGGGTCTTTGGCATATCATACCCTACCCAGGTGCTGGTGGTAAAGTAAGGAGTGTATCCTATAAACCACCCGTCCCGTCTTTCATCTGTGGTTCCGGTCTTTCCGGCACTAATTGTATTCGTAAGTCCAAACCCCTTTGCCGTGCCTTCCTTTATAACCCCTGTCAATGCCTCTGTCATTATCCTAGCGGCACTTATCTTATATATCTGTTTTCCAGATATAGAGTCCTTCACCACCTCGTTACCCTCGGCATCTACTATTTTTATTATGCAGGTTGGCTCTCTATAATAGCCATCGTTTTCTATGGTTGAATAGGCTGCTGCCATCTCTAGGGGACTCACCCCTATGGTAAGGCCTCCTAAGGACGCTGCAGGAAAATAATCATCTGCTACAATACTGGCAAAATTCATTCTTAGAAGATAGGGGATTCCTATCTGAGGTGTAAGCTCCTCATATAGCTTCCAGGCAATTGTATTCTTTGATACCTCGATTGCCCTTTTAAGCTCCATTTCACCATCATACTTTCCACCAGAATTCTTCGGTCCGTCTGGAATTTTCTCATCTACAACTATACTATCCAGTGTATAGCCCCTCTCAAATGATGGAGTATAGACTATAAGCGGCTTAATGGCACTTCCCGGTTGTCTATAGCTTTGAAAGCCTCGGTTAAAAGTATAGCCGGTATGTTCTTGACTTCGCCCACCTACAATTGCAACCACTCTTCCAGTATCATTATCGATACTTACGGCTGCCCCCTGCAGCTTGAATATTCCTTCATCGTTTTTATCGATAAATCCGACTAATACCTCATCTACCGAGGCCTGAAGACTCTCCTGCTTATCCAAATCAATCGATGTATATATCCTATAGCCTCCGGTAAATAAAAGACTTTGAAGCCGATAGTACATATGGTCATATTCCTTATTATATGTATCCTTATCCTCATCGGATTCAAATTGGTTGCGAAATACAAATCCCTCCTCCTTCATAAGCGCCTTGATAGCACTATGGTATACGAAGGTTTCTACATAGTCATTTTTAACAGACTTATTAGACAGCAATGTGATGGTCTCATCAAGAGCACTTCTGTAATCAACTAAATTTATTTTTCCATCAGCATGCATCTGCCTTAGAATTCTATCTCTTCTTTCTAATGTGTGCTCCATGGATATTAACGGATCATATTTATTTGGATTGTTGGGTATAGAGCATAAAAATGCGGCCT
>JAQVQL010000373.1 GCA_028701595.1 Herbinix sp. | reverse complement strand
ATTGATTTGGTATATGCATATACCGAGATACCAAGCTCTTTCAGTATGGCTGCGGCTATAGCTCCGGCAGCTACTCTACTTATGGTTTCCCTTCCGGAGGAACGTCCTCCTCCTCGATAATCCCTAAAGCCGTATTTCATATCATAGGTATAGTCAGCATGACCGGGACGATAATATGAGGCAATATCTGAATAATCTGATGAACGTTGATTTTCATTAAATACAATAAGGGATATAGGGGTTCCGGTAGTATTTCCTTCAAATAAACCTGAAAGAATACGAACCTTATCATCTTCTTTTCTTGGGGTGGAATATTTGGTTTGCCCAGGTTTCCTTCTTTTTAGATATTCTTGGATTTGGACTTCATCCAAGGGCAGGCCTGCCGGACAACCATCTATAACAACTCCATAGCCTTCTCCATGGGATTCACCCCAGGTGGAAATCATAAAATTTTTACCATATACTGATCCTGACATTTTCTCCTCCGTTCCTCTATACAGAATAGTGCAACAATTTTTTAAAAATGATTGCCTTATATGCTTTAATTAGGATATTTTGTATTCAGTGTATTCATAGTATATAGGAAAACAAAAGTACTTTCAATGACATTTAATAAAAAATATCATATACTGAAAATGACAATAACTCTTTGGGGCTCAAATGAATAATCAATTTAATTTTCCTAATAATAAAAATAAATCCACGAAAAGAGAGGGTGAAGGTAAAGAAATAAATCCTCTTGATAAAGGAGAGTCATTCGGAAATAAAAGAGATGATGATCTTATCATAGAAGAAAATACAATATATGAAATAGACAGAAGCTGTGTGGAACGACTAAAAAGAAATAGGAGACGATAAAATAGGAGAACTTAATATAGAAAAAAAGCTGCGTAAAACGCAGCTTTTTTAAGCTTACTGAAATGATAGATAAATTTGCCTTAGTTTAGATCTTAGAAGCCGAAGCCGCCTCCGCCGCCACAGCAGCAGAGTAAGATTAGGATAATGAAAACACATCCACAGCCATCATTAGCTCCGCCAATACCGCCACAGTCTCTGCCTCCTAAAAATCCGTTATTGTTACCACCACAGCAGCATAAGATGAGGATAAGGAAAAGTATCCCTCCACAATCATTAGCTCCACCAACACCACGGTCACAATGGGTTGCTGCTAAATCACTCATAGTAGTTCCTCCTAATATTAATTACAATGTATCATATGATTGATAGCTTGACAGATTTCCTCTTTTTATAATAAATAATGTAAAATATGTAAATATAGGTGGGCAGTGTGAATAGTATAATAAAAAACGGCTGGTGTGAGTATGGAAGAAAATAATAAAGTTCAAATAATTGTTCATTGTAAGGACTATGAAAATAGACGAATAATTCTGGAGGAGCTGGGTTATATAAAATATAATCTACCTATGATTGACGCATATGTAATCGAAATTGATAGAAATAAGATAGGTTTGATTAAGGAATTGGAAGGGCTTATTCACATTGAGATGGACACCCACATTACGGCTCAGATGAATAGAGTGAATGATATTATTGAAAGTAAATGGGCTCACAGCAATGGATATTTCGGCCGCGGAGTAGGAGTGGCAATTGTTGATACCGGAATTTGTCTGCATAAGGATTTAGCAGAGGGTGGTAACAGACTAGTTGCATTTAAGGATTTCATTAACGGTAAAAAAGAACCCTACGATGATAATGGGCATGGAACTCATGTAGCTGGGATCATAGGCGGAAATGGCTATTCTTCTAAAGGAAAATATATGGGAATTGCACCCGCCTGTAATTTTATAGTTCTAAAGGTTCTAGATCATAGGGGAGATGGAAACATATCAGATGTTCTTGCAGGACTTCAATGGATAATTGATAATAGAAAAAAATATAATATTCGAGTAGTAAATATCAGTGTTGGTACCTCTGCAAAGGATACATTGGATGAAAATTCTTTGCTAGTACAGGGGGTTAATGCTGTATGGGATAGTGGAATAGTAGTTATTGTAGCAGCTGGTAATAACGGGCCTGGACCTATGTCTATATCCACACCAGGGATAAGTCGTAAGGTTATTACAGTGGGATCTTCAGATGACAATGTTTCTGTAGAAGTGTTTGGATCAAAGTCCAAGGACTATTCAGGAAGAGGCCCTACGCCATACTGTATAAAAAAGCCTGATATAGTAGCTCCAGGTTCTAATATTGTATCCTGTAATATAAATCGCTTTGTAGGAAAGGGAAGAACTAATGCGCAAACATATCAAATTGCAGATTTTCCTATGATGTATACAATAAAAAGTGGCACATCTATGGCTACCCCAGTGGTAACAGGAGCCATAGCCTTGCTTTTATCTGCATATCCCGAGCTAAATAACAGGGATGTAAAGCTTAAGCTTAGAGAAAGTGCAGTGGATCTTGGGCAGAAGTGGGAGAAACAGGGATGGGGACTTTTGAATGTAAGAAGGCTTTTGGAATCAAATGATGACAATAGACCTAATTAGTTTAATTAATTTACAAATTACCTATTGTCAAACTTTTAATAAGGTATTATAATGTAAATAG
>JAQVQL010000372.1 GCA_028701595.1 Herbinix sp. | reverse complement strand
AAATTTTGCAATACCATAAATAAGGTCTGAATATACAACACTAATATACCTAATAGTAAAGCTCTGCAGTCCGCATAAATGCTGTACTGGCAGAGCTTTTTAACGTGTTTTCACTGCAAAACTCAGGTATTATAACACTTATCATTGGCACATTACATGTAATGTGCCAATAAGGATTGAATCGATTGGTAAAATACATTAATCTTTTAATGTCGATATTTCCGTTTTGCTTATAAAACGCGAAAGGGATGAGAACTACGTGTAGCGAATAGTTACTCAATATGGGGTAGCCGGCCTATACTAATCACGCTGATATTACGAAGCTAGGGAAGGATTTATTGCATGGTAAAAGAAATAAATTTAGTATTCCATAATCGCGGGCTGCGTAGTTTTATTGAAGTAGATCTCTGCACTGAGTGCCCACCGTTGTTTTGCAATTAAATAAATAGAAAGCACCTTCTCGAGCTCGATATTTCGGGCTATTTTAATGTCAATATTTACGGATAATATTGTTGTATTATGTTGTAGAATATGATATAATATCCATATATGGGGGTGTTCGCTATGTTTCTTAAAAAGAGTACAAGTAACGGAAGGGTATTCCTCTCCTTGGTGCAAGGTTACCGCGATAATGGTAAGGTTAAGCATAAAACTATAGAAAAGATCGGTTACCTAGATGAGTTAGAAAAAAAATATGACGATCCTATTGCCCATTTTAAATCTGTTGCTAAAGAACGTAACTTATCTACACCTTATGAGCGTAAATTGGAAGTTAGCCTTAATCAACGCCTTACCGATAATGCATCTTCTAGAAAAAACCTGGGATATGCCATTCCAAAGCGCATTTACTCTCTCCTTGGCATCAATACTTTTTTACAGAATAAGCAGAAGCATCTGAACATAGAGTACAACCTGAATAGTATTTTCAGCCTGCTCATCTATAACCGATTTCTCTTTCCCTCTTCTAAAAAGAAGGCTTTTGACAGGCGTGATTTTTTCTTTGAATCATACGATTTTTCTCTCGATGACTTGTATCGCTCGCTTGATTATTTTGCACGGTATTCAGAAGCCATCCAGAAATATTTGCACGAAAAAGTCTCTGAAACTATTGGCCGTGATGGAAAATTGGGATACTACGATGTCACCAATTATTACTTTGAAATCCCTTACAATGATGAGGATGAATATGATGATAAGGGTGTTCTGGTCAAAAAAGGATTTCGAAAAAAGGGGCCTTCCAAGGAACACCGCCCAGATCCAATTGTCCAGATGGGTCTTTTGATGGACTCCAACGGTATTCCTATGGCTTTCAATACCTTTTCTGGTGGTGAGAGCGAAAAGACATCTCTTCTTCCTATCATCCGCAGGGTGAAAAAGGATTATGGTATGGAACGAATTATTGCTGTTGCGGACAGAGGTCTTAACACCAGTGATAATACCGCTTTTCTTGCCGGAACCAATGATGATGATTCCCGTGGTCATGACGGCTATGTCTATGGACAAAGCGTATTATCTGCCGACAAGGAGTTTAAGGCATGGGTACTTGATAAAGAGGGATACGTTCATACTAAAGAAATTGATAAAGATGGGGAAGAAGTCGTTTTCACCCACAAATCCAGAGTATATGCTAAAACCATACAACTGGAAAACCGACAGGGAAAACGCAGCTTGAAAATGACTATCTATCAGAAACAGATGGCATATTATTCAGATAAATATGCCCAAAAGCAGAAAAGGGAAAGGGAACTTGTTCTTAAAAAGGCCAAAGACTTAATCGCCAATCCCGGAAAGTATACCAGGGCTACCAGTATCGGTGCTGCTGGATATATCAAAAATATAAAGTTCGTGAAGGAAACTGGTGAAATATCAGACGGAATCAATCTTTCGTTAAATCTTGAAAGGATTGCGGAAGAGGAAAAATACGATGGCTATTATTCTATCGTGACTAGCGAAAAGGAACTGTCTGACCAGGAAATCCGTGAAATATATAAAGGACTGTGGGAAATTGAGGAATCGTTTAAAATCATTAAGAGCGAATTCAGGGCTCGACCGGTCTATCTCAGAACTGAGAACCACATAAATGCACATTTTCTCATTTGTTTTGTTGCGCTTCTTATCCTGCGCGTACTGGAATACAAGATGGATAAGAAATATTCTGTTAACCAGATACGGGAATCGCTAATACGTTATTCCTGTTCACATCTTGACCAGAATTATTATCTGTTTGATTACAGAAATGAAATCCTGCAGTCTTTGGAGAAAGTTTTCGACATTGACCTAGGGAATAAAATTATGACCACATCCGAAATTAAAAAAATTTTACAATACCACAAATAAAGTCTGAATACACAACACTACTATGCCAAAAAATAAAGCTCTGCAGTCCGCATAAATGCTGTACTGGCAGAGCTTTTTAACGTGTTTTTACTGCAAAACTCAGGTTATATGCAAAACAAAGGAATTAGTCAACGAGAACAGCGTAATAAACATATGTAAAAATTATTTAAAATAAAAGATTCAATAAATATTTTGCAAGACATTCTATCCAGGGTGTCTTTTTTCAAGCCT
>JAQVQL010000371.1 GCA_028701595.1 Herbinix sp. | reverse complement strand
TATTTAATTTAGATTTTTTGATGAAATATATTATTCCGGCTCCTATAAAAGACAAGATGGAATATACAAATACCCAAATTAGGAAACTATCATTAAATATGGTATAAGTAGCAATTAGCCATCCCAAAAAGGTTATTCCAACGACTATATATATTTTACTTATTAACAGTTGACCGATTATTCCGAATAAGAATGAAGCTAATGGAAAAATATATAATACCATTGCAAACTCCATAAGCTATCTCTCCGTTAAGCTTAAATTAGCCGCACATCTTTCTACTCATGTTCTGTATATATTAAATTAAATGCTTTTAAAACCATTAATATAGTTTGTGCTTTTTCTGCTTAGCTTCGGAGTCATATTAATGTTATAAATTCATAAAACTATCTTCTATAATAAGAAAAACTTTTAAAAAAGGACTTACAATTAAATATTTTTTAGTGGCGCCATTTATTTAAAACAGTTACTTTTGTATTTACATATTTATAATAAGGATGTTTTATTCTCTACCCTTTTTAATCCATTTGGCAATTTTAACTGTTCTTTTAGCTTGATGTTTAACTGCGGCCTCTACATCTTCTACCATTTTCCCATCTTTTCCTTGAGTTACAGATGTTCCATATGGATTTCCTCCTGAATTATATATTGAAGCATCAGTATATCCTGGAGCAACTATAATAGCTCCCCAATGCATCATTGTTGTATATAAGGATTGAATTGTAGCTTCTTGTCCTCCGTGAGGATTTTGCGCTGAAGTCATAGCAGATACCACCTTGTTAACTAACTTTCCTTCTGACCATGCACGTCCTTGCAAATCAAAAAACTGTTTCATTTGAGAGGATACATTTCCAAATCTAGTCGGAGTAGAGAAAATTATAGCATCTGCCCATACTAAATCTTCTGAATTAGCTATAGGTATATCTTTCGTATCTTCCACATTTGCCATCCATACTGGGTTTCTCTCTATTGCTTCTTTAGGAGCAAGTTCGGTTACTTTTAAAAGCCTTACTTCTGCTCCAACTTCTTCACCTGCTTCTTTAGCCCATCTAGCCAATTGTGTGTTTATACCTGTCATACTATAATAAATGATTGCTAATTTAACTTTATTCATTTAAATCTCTCCTTCGAGTTTTATAGATTTAATTTATCTCTCTAATTTAAGAAGTTTGGCATTAAATGCTACTATTATGGTACTCAGTGACATAAGTACTGCTCCAACTGCTGGAGATATAACTATTCCAATGCCGGATAGTACTCCGGCTGCAAGAGGTATAGCAATGATATTATATCCTGTTGCCCATATAAGGTTTTGTATCATTTTTTTATAGGTCGCTCTGCCAAAGTCAATAAGATATACTACGTCTTCCGGATTAGAGTTTACAAGTATGATATCTGCGGTTTCAGCTGCTATATCAGTACCAGAACCTATTGCTATTCCTACATCAGCTTGTGCTAAAGCAGGAGCATCGTTTACTCCATCTCCAGTCATTGCTACAAATCTGCCTTGTTTTTGTAATTCTTTAATCTTTTCTTGTTTTTGCTCAGGTAATACTTCTGCAAAATATCCATCTAATCCCAATTCTTTTGATACTTGCTTTGCTGTTTTTTCATTATCACCTGTAAGCATCCATGTTGTAATCCCTTCTTTTTTAAGACGCTTTACTGCTTCATATGATTCTTCTCTTATTCTATCTGAAAGCCCTATTGCTGCAATTAGTTTGCTATCTACAAGTAAAAATACATCAGTTGATACCTCATGGCTTGGAAGTTTTTTGGGAACTATAATATTATTATCTCTTAAATATCCAGGGCTAACAACCATTATATCCTTACCATCTATATTCCCTTCTACACCTTTTCCTTTTATAGCTTGGAAATTATCCATATCTAATATCTCTAATCCCATTTTTTTAAATTTCTCCATTATGCCTGTTGCAATTGGATGTTCAGAATTACTTTCAAGTGTGGCTGCAAGTTCTATTACTTTATCTTTGTTATAACTATCATCAAATATCTCTATAAAATTCACAGCAAACTCTCCATGAGTTAGTGTTCCTGTCTTATCAAATACTACAGTATCAATTTTCCTTGAATTTTCAAACTGTGTTCTATTTCTTATAAGTAAACCATTTCTAGCTGCTTGAGCTGTCGAGGTTGCCACTACTAAAGGCATCGCAAGTCCAAGTGCATGTGGACATGTTATTACCATTACTGTAACCATCCTTGCTAAAGCAAATGTAAAGTCATCGCTAATAAAATACCAGACAAAAAGTGTCGCAAATCCTACAGTGAGGGCTATTATCGTCAACCAAAAAGCTGCTCTGTCTGTAAGGTTTTGAGTTTTAGATTTAGATTCTTGTGCTTTCTTAACCATATCAATAACCTTTGATAAATAAGAATCTTTTCCAATGCCTCTAACTTCTATTTCTAGTGATCCATCTCTATTTATGGAGCCGCCTATAAGCTTATCTCCTTTGTTTTTTTCAACAGGTTTTGATTCACCTGTTAGCATTGATTCATTTATATAACTACTGCCCTTTATAATTATTCCATCGGCAGGAATCTTTTC
>JAQVQL010000370.1 GCA_028701595.1 Herbinix sp. | reverse complement strand
CTCAGATTACATATTTTGCAGATCAAGGCTGGAGGGTCTTTGCTTATGATGTGGCAGGAAGCTATGATAGCGAGGGAAAGACAACCAAAGGGTTTCCCCAAGCACTGATTGATTTAGATGCAGCACTAACCTATATCGAAACTCAGCCGGAATATGATAATCTACCTATTATGCTTTTTGGCCACAGCTGGGGAGGATATGCGGTTGCAAATGTTTTGCACTATAAACATGATATTTCCGGTGTTGCTTCAATATCCGGCGTCAATAGTCCTATGGAAATAGTTCTAGAGCAAGGACAGCAAATGATGGGTAGTTTGATTTACTCACAGAGACCATTTTTATGGTTATATCAAAGAATTCTCTTTGGCAAAATAGCATCTTTAAATGCCGTAGATGCCATTAATAAATCCGATATCCCCGTTCTTATAATACATGGGACTGAGGATGAGTTAGTTAATTATAATGGAAGTTCCATAATATCTAAGATTGACGATATTACAAATCCTAATGTAAGAACTATATCAATAAGTGAGCCTAAAAGAAATGGACATAATAGTTTTTTCCGATCAACTGTAGCCATAGAATATATTGATGAAGTAAATATTATGTACCGAGAACTCTATGAAAGCTATGAAGAAAATATCCCTTATGATGTAAAGCAAGAATTTTATTCTAAGATAGATCGAAGTTTAGCTCAGGATTTAAACCAGGATTTAATGGATGAGATTCAGACATTCTATTTGGAATGCTTGAGGGAAATTACTTTCTAACTATAAATTCAATTATAGGAGTGGTGAGTATAAAAAAGGTTATTTCAATATTATTATTAGTAACACTTATGCTTTCAAATGTTACTTATGCAGATGCCGCTAAGATTTGGAGCAAATATGTGGCAGATGACAAAAGCTATTCCTTTCATTATCCAAGTGGATGGAAGGTTACTGCTGATGACTCTATGATAGTGATAGAAAATGCTAAAAGTAACGAGGAATTGATGATGGTAATGCTTCCCTACGAAAAACAAAAGACTCCGAAACAATTAGCAAGTAGCTTTATATCAGCCGTAAAAAGCGTTAACCTAAATATTAAAGCGTCTAATTGGCGCGGTTTATTTGATTCTATGGCTATGGACGAAGAAGTGGTATTTGATCTATCCGATAAAATTGATAATAAAAAGCATCTTGGATTGGGTCTTGTTGTTAAGGAAATGGGTCAAGCTATATGGTTTTCATATTTTGCTCCATCAGCAGATTATTACCAGATACGCGGTCAAAGTATTATTGAAGGGTTTATAAGCTCTATGGCTTCCGGATCGACATCGATTGCACCAAAGGTTGATTATACTATTGATGTGGCTAAAAACATTGATAAAAATGCAATGGGATTTATGTTTGTGCTAGAATTCGCACTTGGAGCACCATTAACTAAGAGCCAGGAGGATACAATACTTAAAGAGCTTAAGAGCGGATGGAGACACCTTTCCAAGGAGGAATTGAAGGCTTATGATGAATATCCGACTCTTGTAAAGTCTATTATGAAGGCGAAGAAAAAGGATATGGAAAAGCTTCGAAGCACTCTTGAAGATAGTATAAAGGAATGGCTTGATGATACAGATCAGAGCGATCCAGGGGTAAAAATTATTAAGACGGCTTTAGACAAGCGTGGAAAAGTAGTTAAAAAGGGAACCCCCCCGCTAACAGAAATGTCTTTGCAGGCATATAGTGAAATCATTGCATATTCTAAGCTATTACAAAAGACTCCCAAAGCATCTCCTGATAAGATAAGCAAAAAAACTGTTGATAGTGTTAAAAAGCAGGTTAAGGAGCTATGGAAGAACCTATCTAAGGAAGATAGGGAGGATATAGCAACCGCACCGGGGCTATGGGTTTGCCTGCGGTCACAATATAGGTTCGGAACCAAGGACCAGAAGAAAGAAATCCGTGATAGTGTTAAGAAGATTGAGCAGGCAAAAGCGGAGCAAGGAACAGGCAATGATGGAGGCGGTAAAACTAATGTGGCTTTAAATATGGCGGCACATAACAGTATGCTGCAGATTCAACAGCAAACATTTAACACCTATATGTGGAGCAGAGGATTTAATTATCAACCAGCGACAGGTAAGATGTGGTAGAGCAACTGAAACTAACGTATTTTAGGATATATAGATAATAAGAAGGAACGACTTAAGAGTTATGAAAGGTGTATAAAGATGAATGAATCAAGGACTAAAACTATAGGTAACATTATCATTTCATTGATACTATCAATGGCAATAATTATCTCTTGCTTTATTGGTGTAAACGGTTTAGCAGAATTCAAGAGAAAAAAGTATAACATCAATATCAAAGGATATACAAAACAGCAAATTCTTTCAGATTGGATTGTATGGACGGGCTATTATGATGTGCAGGCAGAAAGTTTAAAGGATGGATATGCATTACTAGAAGCTGACAAGGAGAAGGTAAACAGTTATCTACTAGATAAAAGATTTAAAGAAGAGGATTTGATCTATTCTTCTATTTCGACTTCTGAAAGGTATTCTTTAAATGAATATGGTGGTTATACCAATGAGGTG
>JAQVQL010000062.1 GCA_028701595.1 Herbinix sp. | reverse complement strand
CGTAATTATATGCTTATTGGTATATAGATAAAGGCTAAGCAAATCATAGGAAATCGCATATCTATAATCTAAGGCTGCCATTAGCTCACTAACGTATTTTTGTGCGCTCTTAAGCTCCTTATCAAAATTACTTAAATTACTCTCCTGATATGACTTCTCAGCATCTTCAATTCTTACCAAGGTCATTTCATACAGAATTACTACCAATTCACTTTTTGATGCCTGAGTAATCCGAGCCGTAAAGGATTGAACAGTCTCTTTATTCATATTGTACTACCTCCCAAATTTTTCAGTTAGTATTCTTATTGCTGAAGTAAGGATAGTACATTTTGTGGTCTCATATTTGCCTGTGAAAGCATGGATGTGCCAGCTTGTGCAAGAACATTCTTCTGTGTAAACTCTGCCATTTCCTCTGCCATGTCCACATCCTCTATACGAGATAGAGCTTCTGTCATATTCTCAGAGGTAACATCCAGATTAGAAATGGAATGCTCCAGACGATTCTGATAAGCACCAAGCTTAGATCTTATAGCTGAAATCTCATTAATAGCTGTATCAAGAAGGGCAATAGCCTTTTGAGCACCGTCTGCTGTTCCTATGTTTATCTTATCAACACCAAGTGTCTGAGGTGTCACCCTTGGTATTCTAACAGCCATAATCTGTCCTTCATTTGCACCAATCTGAAGATCCATAGGACCTGCATCAAGTACTGATACTACAATGGGTATAGGGTCGTAAATAATAGGGTCGCCAGCTCCATCCTCTTCTATGATTTCACCCTCTTCTGGCTCATTTTCTGCATCAATAATCTCAGCATCCTGGAACTGTGTCCCTACAGTGCCGGGATCTACTTCAAATACCATCTTAAAATTATTGCGGTCTGATACTGTAACCTTGTTTCCTCTGATTGATACTGTTGCTGTGTTTTGAAATAGGGTATCGGTTACTAAATCAACCTCAGCCTTTGCATCGGTTCCAACTGCCTCTGCTCCAGCTACAGTTAATCCAAGAAGTTCGCTTAATCCTGGTTTGTCACAATGTATAGTAATCTTCTGATCGGAGCCATAATCTCTGGATACGAATACCAGTGTATCTCCATCCATCAACGACTTACTTGTATAGCCTGCTAAATCAAAATTCATGTCTGTGGCTGGTGTAGCACCACTCGCAGCTGCAAACACATTAATATTGACATTATCACAGGCATCCCTTAGCTTCTGGAACACCTCATCTACTGTATCCCCTACACTAACCTTCACCGTTTCACCATTAACATTGATTGAACCGGCTTCATCCTCAGTGATTTTTCTGGTGGCTGTGGTTTCGCCACCCAGATCAACCTCATTACCAACTATTACTGCTTGTCTTGCATCCTGAGTTATTTTAATGGCATAATTTCCGACAGCTACTGTATCTGATAGTGAAACCAGACTAACACTATTATTGCTTGAAAATGATTTTCTGTCGATGTTACCATCCAGAAGTGTCATAGTGTTAAATTCTGTGGTTTCTGAGATACGAGTGATCTCCTCATTCAACTGGTCAATTTCTGCCTGAATTGCAATTCTGTCCTCGGTGGTATATATACCGTTGGCTGACTGAACGGATAGCTCTCTCATTCTTTGAAGCATGGATTCTACTTCTATAAGAGCTCCCTCTGCTGTCTGTATAACGGATATACCGTCAGATGCATTTCTTGAAGCCTGTTCCAAGCCTGATATCTGTGTCCTCATTTTCTCTGAGATGGCAAGTCCTGCGGAATCGTCAGCCGCACTGTTGATGCGGTAGCCAGAGGATAATTTCTCTAAGCTAGCATCTAATAGTTTGTTTGTTCTGGAAAGCTGGTTATTAGCCTTCAATGCCGAAATATTATGGTTAATTCTCATTATCGTTCACAATCCTTTCTTCTGGGCTGCCATACCCCTCCTTGAACGATGGACAGCGATTATATATTATATTATTTCAGCAACCTCCATGTGGCCGAATTAGTCTCTTGTTATGCAACTGCGCTATCAGTTTCCTCTGCTAAGCGCACCATATGTATCATAGCCTTTGCTAACCGATATAGAATTCTTTCAGTCTCTGGGCTTTTATCTCCCTCAATGTCCGGAGAATTTTGATATGTGTAAATGGTATCAGGTGCTTGCTGTAGGCAGAAATTCAACTGCTTTATAGAGATGTCTTCCTCCTCTGCCACAGATATTAAGGGCTCCGTCTGTGACTCAAGTATCTTAAGACTTCCTATATAATCGCAGGCAATATATCCACTAAGCTTACTATCCTTAAGAGAAGCCTCAGCCCTAATACTTCCTAACTTCTCCGATAAGAGTGTAACTGTAACCTTTCCACCGGTTTCCTTTCCCCGAATAATAGTCAGGTTAATATTAGTAATTTTTCCTGATGCCTCTAGAGGAATTTGATAAAATTCTCTTTTGGCCAGATTTCTTAAAAAGCCCATCTGCATTCCCATGCTCTTTAGCCCAGTAAGTCTCTTAAAATCAATATGTTCTCCTACGGCTTCATTCTCTATAACAGCCTTAACTTCCTGCTCCAGCTGTTCGTATGCATTGGTCATGGTTTTATTGTCTATTATTGTATCGGACAATTCGAGTTTTTTCTTAAGGCTATTATGTAACTTTTTGTGATTTTCGTCCTCTTTATCCTGAAATAATCCCAATAGCCTCTTAAATATAGTGCTATTATTTAAAACCTGTCCTGCCATCATAAGATTTGTTGTGGTACAGGGAAGTTGAAAGTCATTAAGAAAATGAATAGATCTATCGCAGTTACTGTAAATCTCTTGCATCTCTCTTAATCTTTCATAGTAAAAAGCCTGATCCTCACTGGAGTTAGTCTGTATATTATTTATACGCTCTAAAAGCTGCTCAGTTGTTAGCTTCCCTATGGTCTCCCATACATTTATATGTGCTCTAGGTTCACTTTCAGATTTACTCGTTATATTAAGAATACTATTATGAAGCTGATGTAGCTTACCTGGCGTTAGATTATTAAGAAGCTCCTTCACTAACGTCTTTTGAATTTCCTCCTGAGCTGATGGCTCGTATGTAGCTTCGGCACTAGTCATATTCTTTTTGCTATCGATATTAAATGCCGCGCTTAATTGATCTGTTATGGTTTCCTTCTTAAATGAAACATCTTCTAAAATACCAAAGTCATCATTAATCTTATAATCCATTGCTCCCTTTTTATCTGTTCGAAGAGCTGTTAACAAATGGCTTAAGGTTATCTCTTGCTCAGACTTTATGACAGATCCAAGAGCCGCTCCATCTGATTTCTCAATTTGATATAAAAGCCTGTATATTCCGATATAAGCCTTTCTTTCATCCTCTGATATGCCTTCTTCCTTCTCCAGCCTGTAAAGATATGAGCTGTACTTATCAATGGAAGAATAACCCTGTTCATTTAGTTTCCCAATTCGACTGTTTAGCTCATCTATGGGAATGTCCATGGGATTTATTCCATCCTTAATAATCTGAAGAGCTATCCCAGGATTCAGATTCTTAATAAGAGAATTAACACTAAGGTCGTATGCCTTAACCTGCTCTATGGCTTCCTTAGTTATCTCCATTCTGTTATACCCTAATATTCTAATCGCCCTATGGTTATATTCCGTATTTTCAATACCCATTTCCTCCATAAGAGAAGTTGCATTTGAAAATGCCTTCTTGATACTATCTCCATACTCAGCTCGAGGTATGGTAAAGAAGACTTCATAAGCCTCTTTTGCTTTGTCTAGTTCAGCAATAATGCTATTACTTGCTTCAAGCAGGCCAGACATAGTCTGATTTCTTCTATTTTCTAGGGTCGTCCCAAGAACATGGATAGGCATTGTCTTTATTTCATCCATGCTTATTGATGTTAGTTGTAAAAGCTTAAGTGAAGACTCCTCTGTGTCACCTATATCCTGATCATAATGCTCGCTGTAATATATCTTTTCCTCAAGTCGAAGTCTTTCTACAACTCTTTCTAATATCTCAGTTTCTATATGAATGCCTCTTTTTCCCAAGCCCAGGGCTACTTCCAGCGTCATTTTCAAGCGAATTTCTTCCAGCTGTCTTTTTGCAGTTATATTATCTTTTCCCTTTACTATACTTTCGATATTTGGACTGTCTTTTTCTATAAGAATGACTTCCTCTGGAGGGTATCCCTCTTTCATTCCCTTAAAAATTCTGTCGGAAACCATGTCAATACTATAATTCTTCTTTAAACCCCTAAACCCTGCCAATAGCCCAAGGTTATCGTTTGTCAGTTCTATATTATTTTCTATAAGCCATCTAGCATCTTTTAAGGATTCCTTATTAACCTTCGCATCTGTCTCTCCTATAATTTCCTTAACCTGAGGAATAAGCTTCTTCCATTCGTTATCTGACAGTTTATCTTTAGCAACATTACCTTGTTTACTATATCTTGCTTTATATAGATTTCCTATGGAAGGATCAAGCCCCTTTCTGAGCAGATATAATACATCCTTCTTATCCATATGAGGAATGCCTTCACTTAATTTCAATGCTGCTTTAATTCTTTCAATAGAGTCGCTGTTAATAGGAAGATTTTCCGCCTCCATTGCTTTCTTTATCTCTTCTGTTGATATTTTCTCTATACCTTTTGTCTGTTCTTTATCTGCATCTAAAGCACTCTCTTTACCCCTGCTGCCTTTATAATCCTTAACTAATTCAACTGCAATGGTCAAGGCTTCTATAGTTAAGTCTTCGGCTTTAAAGCCTTCCTCAGAAAGCCTCCTATAATCCTTGGCAGTCATTCGATTAAGAATACCCTCTATCATGCTTTTGCTTTTATTGTAATCTTCCTCGTTTTTTCGCTGATTAATAAGACGCTCCTTCCTTGACAGCATAATATCCTTATCTGTATCGGTGCGCCTAAGGGATGTTCTCGGATTAGAAGAAATGTCTTCCTCCACTTCTTTTGTTTCAAGAACATCGTTATTTTCATTTTCTACTAGATTGGTTCTAATAGCCTGTGACTGCTTGAGTAGATCCAAAATAATATCTACTCCCTTGTCACCACTTATACTTCTCATCAATAGATCCATTCCTCCCAAGGTGTCATTTTAATAAATTTCTAATATAAATAACCATAAGGTCTGTTATAATGTCATTAGTTTGTTGTTACAGTTTATATTTCGGCTAGAAGGAGATAAAACTTAATGGGGACAACTGATACACGGGGCTAAATAATTACAAAACATAGTTTATACTTCTTATGACATCTTTGTATGAATAAACTTAAAGAGCATTAAAAACTAATACCAATATGGAGGTTGTTATGTTTATAAGAAAAATAAAATTATATATATTAATAGGGTTGTTTGCTTTAGGTGCCGTGCTAGGAGTTGCTTGCGATCGTCCTTCCCTTCAGGAGTCCCAGCAAGACTTATTTGATGAATTAACAACTGAGATTTTCACCCATGAGGTTCAATCCGATACCTTGTCATTAAATTATACCCTTGCGCGCCCTGAGGATTTCGGTATTATACATGAAGAAACCACACTCGGTGAATATAGCATAGATTATATGAAGGAAGAGCTTTTATTAACAGAACAATATCTAGATGATCTTAAAAAGCTTGATTACAATGAACTGACAGATACCAGGCAACTGACCTATGATATATTGCTTCATTCTCTGGAGCTTCAGCTGCAATTAGGTGATTATCTTTATTATATGGAAAGTCTCGGTCCCACCACCGGCCTGCAAGCCCAGCTACCTATTCTTCTTGCAGAATACAACTTCTATGATAAAGATGATATAGATAGATATTTGGAGCTACTGGTTTGTGTTAAGGATTATTTTGAAGATGTAGCGGAATTTGAGAAAGAAAAATCTAAACAGGGATTATTTATGACCGATGCAGTTGCCGATAGAATTATCGAACAATGTGAGGCCTTTATATCTGCTCCTGAGCAGAACTTGCTTATTGAATACTTTAATGAGAAGATTGACTCCTTTGAAGGGCTTTCTAAGGAAGAACGGGAAATATATAAAAGAGAAAATCGTAAGGCTGTTCTTGATTACGTAATTCCTTCCTATGAGATACTTATTAATGCTCTTAATGAGCTAAAAGGAACTGGGTTAAATAAAGCTGGTATGTATTATTATCCTGAAGGTCAGACTTACTATGAGCTACTAGCTAAGCTTAAAACAGGCTCTGATAAAAGCATGAAGGAAATCATAGATATGCTAGATACAGCCACGGGAGACGGTACCCTTGAAATAACTAAGCAGATACTTTCTAATCCTACAATCTTTGATAAGTTTGAGACCTTTACATCCTTTCCCTTAACAGAACCCGAGCTCATATTAGAAGATCTGAAGGAACAAATTCTTGAGGATTTTCCCGCACCTATAGATGTAAATTGCGATATTAAATACGTACATGAATCTCTATCCGACTACCTTAGTCCTGCCATGTATTTAATGCCTGCCATCGATAATTATACCAATAATAACATCTACATCAATGGAAATGACATCGAAACCTTATCCACAATATATACCACCGTTGCACATGAGGGTTATCCCGGCCACCTGTATCAAAATGTATACTTTAGAAATCAGAATCCGGCTCCCATAAGAAACCTACTTCCTTTTCTTGGATACGATGAAGGATGGGCTACCTATGTGGAATTCTATTCATATCAGTACTCAGGAATTGATGAGGATTTGGTGGATTTGCTAGAGATCAATAGTGCCTTGGTTCTTATTATGTATGCTAGGGCAGATATAGGTATTCACTACGAGGGATGGAGCAAATCTAGGGCAATTTCTTATATAAAGCAATTTGCCGGTGATGAAGAAACCTCTACTATGATATATGATACTCTTTTGGAAGAGCCTGCAATATATCTTCCCTATGCTGTGGGATACTTAGAAATAATGGAGCTTAGAGATATAGCCGAAGAAGCCCAGGGTGATGACTTTGAGATAAAGGATTTTCATAAGTTTTTGCTAGATATCGGTCCCGCACAATTTGGTCTAATCGAGGATCACATGGAAGCCTGGCTCAGTGATGACGAGAGCTCTCTACAGAGTTCTACCTCAGAATAAATCATAGGCAAAGAGCTTGTCGTATAGGATAATTTAGGGGGTGCATTACGAATATACAAGCGTCCCCTTTATCACTATACGACAGGCTCTTTGTTTAGATTTATATCAGTTCATCGTTTAACAGATTTCAGCACCCGAAGGCATTTCTTTTTCCGCAACCATTAAGGCCAGGTTCCCATCAGCATCCTCTGCGCATAGGAGCATTCCCTCTGATAGGATTCCTGCCAGAGTAGCCGGCTTTAGGTTAACCACTACCATAACCTTCTTTCCTACCATTTCTTCAGCTGTATAATAGGCTTTAATTCCCGATACAATTTGCTTTACCTGTGAGCCGATCTTAACCTGAGAGCAAAGAAGCTTCTTAGATTTCTTAACCTCTTCACAAGCGATGACCTCTCCTATCTGAAACTGAAGCTTAGCAAAATCATCATAGGTAATTTCCGGCTTTGCTTCTATATCTATAGCCTCCAAAGCTTCTTCTTTCTGTCCTTCAGTAGCTTGCTTCTGTTCGCCTTCAGCCTCTTTAGAAGCCTCTACCTTCTCTAATACTTCTTTTATATCAAGTCTTGCAAATAAAATCTCAGGCTTATCTGTTACCTTTGTCCCTGACGGATAGTTACCAAAGGTCTTAACCTCTTCAAGAGTTCTCTCCTTAGCAGAAAGCTGTGCGAAAATCTTCTCTGCTGTATCTGTCATAAAGGGCTTTAATAGGCTTGTTCCGATACATATACTTTCTACAAGATTATATAGTACGGTTTCAAGGCGAGCCTTTTTGTCCTCATCCTTTGCCAGTATCCAAGGCATTGTCTCATCAATATATTTATTACAGCGCTTAAACAAATTGAATATTTCGGTAAGAGCATCGGCAACCCTAAGCTTCTCCATCTTGGCAATTACCTTAGCCGGCGTATCCAGAACCACTTTCTTTAATTCATCGTCCACAGGCTCAGACACCTTGCCATCACTAACAATTCCATCAAAATACTTATTTGACATGGAGATAGTACGATTTACCAAATTACCAAGGGTGTTTGCCAATTCAGAATTGATTCTTTCAACCAAAAGCTCCCAGGTAATGATTCCGTCATTATCAAAAGGCATCTCATGAAGGACAAAATATCTTACGGCATCCACGCCAAACAGCTTTTCTAAATCATCTGCATATAAGACATTTCCCTTTGATTTGCTCATCTTATCTCCTGAGCTCCCCTGCAAAAGCCATGGATGACCAAACACCTGCTTAGGAAGAGGTATATCAAGGGCCATTAGCATAATCGGCCAATAGATGGTATGGAACCTTAATATATCCTTACCAATCAGGTGAAGGTCTGCCGGCCAGTATTTCTTATATTGCTCACTGCTATTACCGTCCACGTCATATCCGATTCCGGTTATATAATTACTTAAGGCATCTATCCAGACATATACTACATGTTTATCGTCAAAGTCTACGGGAATGCCCCATTTAAATGAGGTTCGTGAGACACACAAATCCTGAAGGCCCGGCTTAAGAAAGTTATTAACCATCTCGTTTTTTCTAGATTCAGGCTGAATAAACTCCGGGTTTTCATTAATATGCGCCATTAGACGGTCAGCATACTTACTCATCCTGAAGAAGTATGCATCCTCCTTGGCGGGTTGAACTTCTCTGCCGCAATCAGGACATTTTCCATCCTTAAGCTGGGATGTTGTAAAGAAAGCTTCACATGGAGTACAGTACATTCCTTCATAAAAGCCCTTATATATGTCTCCCTGGTCATATAGCTTCTTAAATATTTTCTGAATTTGCTTTTCATGTTCTGGATCAGTGGTTCGAACAAATCTATCATAGGAGGTATTCATTAAATCCCAGATATCCTTGATTTGTCCAGCAATGTTATCCACATATTCCTTGGGGCTTATACCGGCCTCTTTGGCTGCTAATTCAATTTTCTGTCCATGTTCATCGGTTCCTGTCTGTAGATACACATCATAGCCTTCCCATCTTCTGAATCTGGCAATGCTGTCCGCCAATATAATTTCATAGGTGTTGCCGATATGTGGTTTACCCGAAGTATATACTATGGCGGTTGTAATATAATATGGCTTCTTACTCATGTTTATCTTCCTTTCCATCTTGTTCAGCTTAATTATTAATCCCTATCGATTTGTATTTAGCTTTTTACATAGTGCTTTTTCTTATTTATTTTTGAAATCAAAAAACTCCCGTCTTTAATTTTTTAAAGACGAGAGATTATCCCGTGGTACCACTTTAATTCACCCATGTCTTGCGATCATAGGCCTTAGTCGCTGCATATACAGCCCAGCATGATAACGGATGCCGCCGTCACAGCCTAAGAATTCCTTCCTCGGTGCGCTGCTCCAAGACCATCTTCATCAGCTTCTGCATATCCCCCCTTCTCAGCTACCGGGGTTCTCTGTCGATTGCTCCACTGATTACTCTTCTCTTCATAGCTTTTCTCTTATAATTACCACAAAGTATAGCACGCATTTTTTTCTTTGTCAAACAATTCAAATAATGCAAAATAAAAATACCTATGCTATACTGTCAATAAGCAGGCGCTTATTAGTGTATACTATCTAATCTATATATAGTATAAAAAGGAGACCTTTATGAAGAAAAGTATTTGCTCAGGCAATAAAATAAAGCCTATAAGAATTAAGTTTTATCTTATTTTATTAATAATATTATTCCTGTTTATCGGCTGTGATAAAAATGATAAAACCATCCCTGATAATACTTCTAATAATGAGAGTCCTAGCGACACCGCAATAAATAATGATGATAAAAAAGATGATAAGATTGTAGATGTTCCGCCCCTTGATGATGAGGCTTCTATAGATACGGGAAGTGACAATATCCCACAACCGCCTAACTACATCCACCCAGAGGGCACTACTTTAGACGCCAGAATATCCGCTCCTGATGGATATACCCGTGTTGAATCTAGCACCGATGAAATCACTGGATTCATAAGAACCATTTCCCTAAAGGATGACGGTAGCTCTGTCTTAAAATATGATGGAGCACCTATAGGTAATCAGGATAATCATGTGGCTGTGTTCGACATAGATACTGGAACAAGAGATTTACAGCAATGCGCAGATTCAGTTATGAGAATATATGCTGAGTACTACTGGTCACTAGAAGAATATGATAAAATCGCCTTTCACTTAACAAACGGCTTTTATATGAACTATACTAAGTGGCGAGATGGATATCGTATTAAAGTAGATGTTAACGATGTTAGCTGGCATAAATCTGCTTCCTATGATGACTCCTATGAAACCTTTGTT
>JAQVQL010000369.1 GCA_028701595.1 Herbinix sp. | reverse complement strand
AAGGCGGCCCGAAGCCAATAACACTCTAATACATATGCCTTGTTTGGCGTCTATCTATATAGGGGGGGGGTACGCACCTATGCGATAGCGGTATACATTGCAGTTTCAACAATTATTGACATGCTATTACATTAGTGAAAACACGTAGTATTATAATGAATTCTATCCACTTTCTATCCGCATTCTCTTTATAGGCTTGTTTATCACAAAATAGAATCTGCTTTATGAGCAGCCCTGGAAAAAACTGCAAAACATTCAAATACACAATCCTCAAGCTCAGTAGTAGGGCTTATTATCGTATTTCTAAACTAACAAATATATTATAAAGTTTAGTTACATCCAGTACCCTATAGTTATTCAACTTTGAATTCAAGATATCTAAATGTGCCATTTCGGCCATCTGACACAACACTATAGTCTTTCCATTTTGTAACATACTGCCCGTTTAGCTCTATTGGTTCTTCATGACCTCTTTTTGTACCTTCACCTGTATTTAACCCCCAATCCAGATGACCATAAATGCATTTTCCATCGTGCAGCCTAAACTCATCTGCAGCAGTCTCTTTTCTAATTCGTTTTTTTTGCCAGTATGTAGGATCATTTGTCAAAAAAATAACATATCCATAAGACGCTGTGGGAAAAGACTTGCATAACATTTCCACGCGCTGTAAATCTTTTAAAAATAAATACTTGCCAATATCTTCGGCACCATGTCCTTTTAAACTATAAACCTCGCCTTTATGACTAAACTTTAATTTTAATGTCTTATATTTCAATTCAATCCATATAGTACTACTGTTTAACTTAACAACAATATCGATGTGTGTATTAGGATATTGTGCTGGGCAATATTCCAATCGGACTTTTGCCTCTGGATAAGCAATCTGTATCTGCCAAGCAAGTGCAAATTGGAAATCAGCTTCTGAATGAAAAACTTGCCTTTCTTTTTTTAAAGATTCAATAATATTTTCCAAATCCATATTATGCTCCCTTTCGTTTTCAAATAGGCAAGAAAAAATGCTTACTTGTAATTAAGTTTATTATAAGAAAACAGCTATTAATTGCCTTGATTAACCATAGTATCCAGACTTACGAAATCACTTCGCCTTTCAAACAATTCTAAAGGAATTTTAGAATTTTCATACCAGAGCTATTCATAGTTTGTTTAAAAAGTTGATTTACCGTATTTTTTAAACAAACCTTCCAACATCGTATGGGTTCGATTAGCAGCGTAAGACGTTATCGCAATATAAGCCTTTTGATGATGCCGTGTTTTAATGTTCGGAATGGATATCGTCGGATCTTTTTCAGTGTTGGGGTACAGTTTATATCCGACCTCTCCGATAAGATCATTCAGCGAAATACAGTTTCTAATTTCAGTGTCAACAGTCTCGATATCATACAATTCAATATAAAATGGAAAATCCACGGCCCATGGATGTTCTTTGATTAATGTACCATCGGTGTTGTTATCTTTATCGTACCCTCTCGTTTTTGCCCTGCCCACTATAATCGGTACACCCGCACCTGATTTATCCCAGCTGACTGCAGAAAGGAAAACCGTGGTGTCCTCCGTCAGACTACGTGGCGACTTGGAAGACGCCGTAAAGTAGATACCTTTGCGGTCATAATGGTTTGGCTTATATTTGCCATCGGGATCAATGCGCCGATGCGCCGACCCCTCAAATTTCAGAACAGCAGAGATGCCTTCTCCAGAAATCCCGAGAATATTTTCCAGCTCATCAACAGAAGTAGTAACAGGAACTTGCGGGATGTCCACCACAGCTCCGAATCGAGTGGGGTTAGATTTGCTTGTACGATCACGACCCTTGACTGCTTTCTGAACAATAAGACTTTCCTCTTCAATCTTGGTTTCGGTGATTTTAAAATCGCCAGCAGTACATACGGTCGATAATAATTGATCGAAGTATTTGGAGAGTCGCTCGATTAAGTCGTACTCATCTTCTATGTATAGGGACAACTCGATGTTATTGCCAAAGCCTCCACCCGTAAAGTTGGCCGACCCGATGATGGCTAAATTATCATCAAAAAGATAAAGCTTCGCGTGTAAGTCCTTTAGAGCATAGATATCAGCTCCTGCTGATTGAAGGCTTTTTAGTGCTGTAAGACTACTTACAGACTGTATAAAATCTTCACGGTAAAAGCGAGTAATCAGCTGAGCTGTGATTCCTCTGTCCAAGGAATCTACAAGGTATTTCGACATTCCTCCCTGAACGAAGGGGCTGATAATTCTAATTCTTCCATTCGCCTTCTCGAAAGCATCAATAACGGCATCCCGATGGTTCATATCCAATAATTCGATTGACATTTCATACCTCCTGTTAACTACATCACTGTTACTATAATGATCCATTTTATTCGTCGTCTAAAATCGACCATACATAAATATCTAATAATTCACAATGTTCTCGCCGGAATCCAAATGCTCTGGGATTTTTACTCCTTTAGCTAAAGGGTGATTGGAAAAAAGCAACCTTATAGCCCTGATTGATGTATACGTTTCATACATTAAATCAAACTGCGCCTTATATAGTGTGACATCATATTTATTCGAAACTAATTCATGTG
>JAQVQL010000368.1 GCA_028701595.1 Herbinix sp. | reverse complement strand
GACGGACGAATATCATCTAGCTCTATTTTCTCCAAAGCTTTCTTTCTTGAAGTTGCCTGCTTGGATTTTGAAGCATTTGCAGAAAAGCGTTGAATAAATTCTTGTAGTTCCTTAATCTTTTCTTCCTTCTTTTTGTTAGATTCCTTCATCTGTCTTACCATAAGCTGACTGGATTCGTACCAGAAATCATAGTTTCCGGCATAAAGCTGAATCTTAGCATAGTCTATGTCAGCAATATGGGTACATAGCTTGTTCAAAAAGTAAGGGTCATGGGATACCACAATCACTGTATTTTCAAAATTTATCAAAAATTCTTCGAACCATCCTATAGCGTCTAGATCCAGATGATTAGTAGGCTCGTCTAGAAGCAGAATATCAGGATTTCCAAAAAGTGCTTGTGCTAAAAGAACCTTAACCTTTTCACTACCGCTCAGCTCATGCATCATTTTATAATGAAGATCTGTCTCGACTCCTAAGCCATTTAGAAGTGATGCTGCATTTGCCTCGGCCTCCCAGCCGTCCATGGATGCAAATTCACCCTCAAGCTCGCTGGCACGGAGTCCATCCTCATCGCTAAAATCCTCCTTAGCATAGATAGCGTCCTTTTCCTTCATTATGTCATATAGTCTCTGATTACCCATGATGACAGTATCTAAGACTGAAAAGGCATCATATTTGAAATGGTCCTGCTGCAGGAATGACAATCTTTGACCCGGTGTGATTATAACATCACCCTTTGTAGGCTCTAATTGACCATTTAATATTCTAAGAAAAGTGGATTTACCGGAACCATTTGCTCCGATAATTCCATAGCAGTTGCCCTCTGTGAATTTAATGTTCACATCTTCAAACAATGCACGCTTTCCTAATCTTAATGTTATGTTACTAGCTTGTATCATGTATAACCTCCCAAATAATATAAATCAAATATATTTAACCATAACCATTGTATACAAATTCAGTAAATTTGCAAGTGTTTTTTGTCGGTACCAGGTACACATTAATAAATTGTTAAACGTGTTAACATTTTTGTAATGTGTACCTGGTACCGTTTACCGTTTACAGTTGCGAAATTTCAGCCAGCCTTTCTATGATGGGAAGGTGCTGGGTACAAAGTTCTTCACATTGTCCGCATTGTATACATTCTGCTGACTTAGATATAGGAATACCCCAGTGATATTTTATACGATCAGCCATATTTTGACCAAGTATCTTTGAGTTGTAGGAATCCATGTATTTCGGAATGTCTATACCTACGGGACAGGAATCACAGTAACCGCATCCGGTACAGAGGTTGTTTAATGCAACACCCCTATCTTCATATTCTTCATAGATTTCTGCAGCTGGTCGTTCAACTAGATTCTCTACGGCTTTAACAGCGTCATCTACATGTTTTTTAGTGGTACAGCCTGCCAGTGCAACAGTTATCTCCTTATGAGAGGCGACGAATCTAAGAGCTGCCTGGGGTACGGTAAGGTTGGAGCCTTCAGTCAAATATGAAAATGTCTCGGGATTATCGGGAATTAGTCCTCCACCAAGTGGATTCATGACTACGATTCCCATGCCTTTATCTGCAGCTGCTTTAATTCCTGCTTGGCGGAAACGATAATTAAGGGCGTTATATCCGATAAGCATTCCGGCAAATAAATTGGTGTCCACTACCTTTTCTAGGTCGGACCCTTGCATATGGGAAGATACGGTAATATTGCGAATTAATCCGTCTTTCTTTGCCTGATCAAAATGCTTATATAATAAATCATATTGTTTCTTGAAGGATTCTAAATCAAGCATGCACCACAGATAATAGAAATCAAGATAATCAACCTTAAGACGCTTTAGGGAATTCTCGAGCCTTCTTCGAAAATCATCAGCCGAGGTCATGTTATCAAGAGTATTAAGGTTTACCTTTGAAGATATATAGAAACTATCTCTTCTTAGCTGTGACAAAGCCATCCCTGTTATTATTTCACTCTTATCCTGACAATAAAATGGGGCACTGTCAAAAAAGTTTATACCCTTTTCATGGGCGTATAAGACGACATCGGCACATTTATCAAGCTTGCCCGCATTTATATCTTCATCATTATAACGCATAGTTCCCATACCTACTGCGCTAGCCTTTATATTGGTATTTCCGTATTGTTTATAATACATTTGCTACCTCCTGGTCGGTTTAAATTATTTGTCAAATACAAGTAATATACGCATTTTCATAAGAATTAGTATAACATATGCTACTATATTCCTCAATGGAGGATGTTATAATTATAGAGCATACTAGAGTAAGGAAATATATAAATCCAAAGGTAGCTATCTCAGGGGATGTAATAGTTGGAGATAGTATAGTTACAGCATCATAATCTTATGGTATATTAGCTATATAGCTATAAGAATTATAGATTAACACTTTACACCAACAGGAATTGGACAGGTAATATGTACATAATAAAAATATAGGAGGCGCTGACAATATGAAGAAGGTTGACGAAAGAAGAATAGAAGAATTAATGTCACCACAGTTTTGCAGCTACTTTTAACATGAACTAGCTCATAAGTCTTTTATCCATAAGGCTTGCGAGCATTTTTTATTTCTTTTACTTA
>JAQVQL010000367.1 GCA_028701595.1 Herbinix sp. | reverse complement strand
AGTCCTGGAAAATGTTCGTCCAGCTTCTTATAAAAATACTCTCTATTTCCTTCTCTAAGCGTTAAGCCCATACCAAAGCAGATGATGCCGTGGACCTTGGCATCTACGCAATAATCAAGAATTCCTCTGATATTTTCTTCTGTATCATTGATAAAGGGTAGGATGGGGTCTAACCAGACCACAGTTGGAATTCCATTATCACGCATGATCTTTAATACTTCAAAACGTTCCCTTGTAGTGCTTACGTTAGGCTCAATGATTTTACATAAGTCCTCATCATAGGTAGTCAGGGTTATCTGTACTACACATTTTGTTTTATCGTTAATTTTCTTTAGTAGGTCTAGGTCTCTGAGTATTCTGGCAGACTTCGTCTGAATAGCTAAGCCAAATCCATAGGATTCAATAAGCTCTAGACACTTTCTGGTGTTACCGAGTCTATCTTCTAGATGAATATAAGGGTCAGACATGCCACCTGTTCCTATCATGCATTTCTTTCTTTTGCGACGAAGAGCATCTTCAAGAAGAATCGGAGCATTACTCTTAACCTCTATATCTTCAAAATCATGATTGATCTGATAGCATTTACTTCTGGAATCGCAATAAATACAACCGTGGGTACAACCTCGGTAGATATTCATCCCATTCTGTGCAGACAATATTCCTTTTACTTCTACCTCGTGCATACAGTTCTCCCCTTGAGATGGATGGTATATTTCTAACAGTGTGATACTGTGGATATTATAGCTTACAATATAAATATTTACAATAAAGTTAACATGCTAGTTAAGCACCTGGCACTGTTTTTTAAGTGCCTGCACTGCTTGAATAAATTCTTAGAACCGTTCAATAAGAGATAATACCAAAAAAATTGACACGATTTACCTATTGGATTATTATAGTATAAAGTAAATGAATGGATGACAAAGCAGATAACTAGGAGTGTCTTTATACTGTGTGAGGTGAGAGGGATATGAAATTTAATGAATTAGTAAGTTATTGTAGTGAAAAAAATAAAGCATATATTGATTATCCTTTTGGAGATATCCCGATTTGTTTCAAATTGGGTGGGAAAATATTTGCGCAGATTTATCCTAATCATGATGATTATAAAGTGACATTAAAATGTGATGTAATGACAGGAGATTTTTATAGGCAGATGTATCCTGACATTGTGGTTCGTGGTTATCACTGTCCACCAGTTCAACAGCCTTATTGGAACACTATATATATAGACAAATTAGCAGATGAGGAATTGCTAAACATGATAGACCACGCATATGAATGCGTCTTTAAGAGCTTTTCAAAGAAGAAGCAAAAGGAATTAGAATAATACCGCTTATTGTAGCAGAAAAGAGGTGAAGGTAAATGCCTTCTTCAATGGTTCATTTGTTAACAGCGTATAAATTTAACCCAGACGCATCAACTACTTTCTTGGTTGGGAACATTGTACCTGATATAGTTAATGAATGGAAAGAAAAAGATAGATTACACTTAAGAGATAGATTAGATAGAATAGGAGCGCTAGAAGAGCTGGCTTATACTATGAATCTACATGATGATTTTGACCTAGGAATATTGCTACATCTTTTCGTAGATTATAAATGGGATACAAATCCTAGGGAAAAATTCATTAAAGGATATGAGGGCTATACCTGGTTTCACCCATATAGGCACGAAATAGCTCTATCAGGTGTATGGTTGTATAATCACACCGAATGGAGTAAAAGGGTATGGGAGGAGATGATGTCATGTCCTCTTGAATTATTTGAGAACAGCCATGGTTATGAAAAAGAAGATATTGCTGAATTTATATCACATAATTATAAATGGCATGAAGAGAATGATATTGGCCCTTCGTCTTTTTTTACACCAGACCTAATCGAGGTATTTACAAGTGAAGTGGCACTTGAATTTGGTAACTGGTTAGCTGGCTAAAAAACTAAACTTGCAATGTATTAATAATCTGCTATAATAGAGATATAAAAAGGCAATCGCCACAAGGTGGTTGACCTAATGGAAAAGAAAAAAACCTTCCCGGACTCGGTCAAAGTACAGGGAAGGTTTTTAATTTAATGACATATTATATAAACAAATGTCAGTAATGCAATTATGAACATACCAAATTGGATTATATCTTTAAAATCAAACTTATTGTTCATATGCATCACCTCCATTCTATGTAGAATGAAGGCCAACCACCCTATACACGATTGCCAGCAGTTATTATAACTGCTCAGGTAATTATAGCATGATTAAACACAGAACACAAGTTCGAAAATGCGTTTCTGTCCATGTTTGTGTATATAAACATATGGCATCCTATCATAAAGAGGTAGGATGCTTTTTGTTTCACAATGATATCGGCAACTAATGCATGGTATGGGATGTATTTATTTTCTTTGACATAAATTGTCTAGTGCATTATGATAATCTATATATTGTACAAAGGGTTAACCACCTTCAAGCAAGAGAAGTGGAGATTAATCAAATGAGAATAGGCATTGATATAGATGGAGTTATAATTGATTCAATAAATCATGTGGCTAAATATACACGGAATTAGGGTAGATAAAATTATATTTACTCAAGGTAAAAGTAAAA
>JAQVQL010000366.1 GCA_028701595.1 Herbinix sp. | reverse complement strand
TGAGGTTTTTGATAGAGTAGGTACTAGAGTAGTAGGAATAATACCTGTACTACGAAGGGCTACAACAACAAGGAATAAGATTATAAAGTAGGGGAAAATTTTCTTTATGTTAACAGATACACTTCCGTTTATCCCCTCTGATTTTGCTTCTAGCCTCTCTGTTATAACAGAGAATATTAATACATATGGAATTATAAATAATGTCCGGGTGAGCTTTACTATAACTGCTGTATTTCCAGCCAAATCAGAAAATGCATAGCCTGCTGCTACAACAGATGATGTATCATTAACAGCTGTACCTACCCATAAACCATAGCCGGCATTTGACATACCAAGTGCTATTCCAATCCATGGAATTACTACAACAGTAAGAATATCTAATATAAATGTTGATGAAATTGCATATGCTATATCTTCATTTTTTGCTTTGATAACTGGTCCTACGGCAGCCACAGCTGAACCACCACATATGGCTGTACTAACTGATAATAGATTTGTCAGCTTCCAGTTCATCCCAAACAATTTACCTATTAGGTTCCCTGCACCAAATGCAGTTGCCATAGTAAAAATCATTACAAAAAGTGAGTATTTCCCAACACTTAAAACTTCAGAGAAATTCATATTAACACCCATAAGTACAATACCAATACGAAGTAGAGTCTTTGCTGTATAACTTACTCCTACATTAAATGTTTTGTATCTATTTAACATGAAATTCAATGACATACCAACCAGAAGAGCCATAACCGTCGCTCCTATAATATCGCCTGGAATGAAACTGCTTATGAACATTGCTACAATGGCAACACCAGCACTAAGCAACAGCCCGGGTGCTATATTGTATATTTTTTTCATCATAATAAACCTCCCAAATTAAAATACTTCATTGAATATACCATCTATTTAGTATAAAATGAAATTATATTAACTTATATTTTCATAAATTAAACTTATATGGAGGTTCCAAATGTTAGATAATAGATTACAGACATTCCTTACCCTTTGTGAAACTTGTAATTATACTAAGACTGCACAAAAATTAAACATGACACAACCCGCTGTATCACAGCATATACAATACTTAGAGAATTACTATCAGGTGGTATTAATTTCAGGGAAAGGAAAAAACTTTTCTCTTACTGCAGAAGGTAAAGCATTGCAGGAATATGTAAGAACACTTTTTGCTAACTCAAAGCGAATATTAACCCTAGTTCAGCGGATTAAAAACCAAGCTAAACCCTTGAATTTTGGAGCAACACTGACAATTGGGGAATACACTGTTCCAGATATTTTATATCAAATATTTAAAGATGACCCAGAAACTAATATTTCAATGTTTGTAGAAAACACTCATGTTCTTCAGAAAATGCTATGGGAAGGGCGTATAGACTTTGCCTTGCTGGAAGGCCATTTCAACCAAAACCAATTTGATTTCAAAGAAATATCGAATGAAATATTTGTTGGCGTGTGCTCCCCGGAAAATAAAATTGCATCAAAAACTATCAGTATAGACGAATTACTTGATCAAAATCTTATTTTACGCGAACCAGGAAGTGGAACCCGTGATATACTAGAACAAGCCTTATACAATAAGAATCTTAATATTAAAGATTTTAGAAGAATAATTGAGATTGGAAATATGAAGGTGATTAAAGAATTATGTCATAAAGATATCGGCATAACTTTTATGTATCGAGAAGCTATTAAAAGTGAACTATCCCAGGGATATCTTAAAGAAATCTCTCTACGAGATTTCAATATTACTCATCCTTTTAATTTTGTTTATTTAAAGGATTGTCCTGATAAAACCCAAATTGAATATTGGTTTGAAAAAATAGTCCACTTGAGGAATAGTATTTATTAATCCACCAAGGTATTGCCTATTATTTTTGTAGCATTATCTCTATTTCACTCTCATAAAATTGTTCTTGAAAATGTATGGCGTTTGCTATTTCCATTTGTGTAAAGCTAATTCCTTCAGGTGCAGCTACAAGTTTATCTTCCACATCGTTATGACGATGAACAATAGCTATAACACGAGCTTTATATTCCTTTACGGGATTAGCTACGCCAAGAAGATATACATCTAATTCCGCGCCATCTCCACCTAAGACACCTTGAATGTATCCGTAATTGATAGGATAGATAATCTCTGCATGCTTAGGGTGGGTACTACCGATAGGTCGATCCATTTTAATTTCAACTGTTTTCCCAAGATAGTAATTGACAAGAGCTTTTCTTAAAGTATAGATAATAAAGTCGTTCTTACCCTGCAAGTATTTATCTCTATTTATATCAATAGGCACCTTTGTTACAAGTGATGTCTTCAAATCTTCGTACTCCTTGGCGACTGTCGGCATCTTGCATAGATAATCTCTAAAATTGATATAGTTTATCCATCCCATACTGTCAGCTAAAACAACATGAATAAAGTGTGTCTGCAAGTCACCTGTACCGTTATAATAACTACCACAAGCAAAGAGAAGTTGGTCATTTATATTTGCATAAGGGCAGTAATAAAACCCACTATTTTTTAATTCCTCTTGCAGTGCAATAACATCTTCAAAATTATCTACTGCAACTGCAATATCAATTATTGGTTTTGCTTTTATAATA
>JAQVQL010000365.1 GCA_028701595.1 Herbinix sp. | reverse complement strand
ACATCTTTTTTGGGTGTTTTTCCCATGTCGATTACCTCCAAAATGTGTAATAAAAAAGCCAACGCTTGTTCTCTGCGCCGGCTAGGTTTATGTAGTTCTCTACACTTATAGTTTAGAATAAGATCCTACTATGCGGAAGATGTACTTTACTATACTTTACTATACTCTTTTGATTAGAGAATGTGTGATTACAAGAATTGATAATTAACCATTATTTCCCGCTTTATTGGCCTACTCTTCATAATTCATAGGCTAGATAAATAAGCATAAATATTGCAATGTTTTAAATGAAGGGCAAGATCTGCGGGTTTATTTCCAACAATATCATACAAATCGGGATCAGCCCCATGCTCTATTAGGAGCTCCACCATTATTAAACTGCCGCTGGCGACGGCATAATGAAGTGGAGTTCTCATATAATTTTCTTGATAATTTGGATCTGCTCCATATTTAAGAAGAAGCAATGCTCTATTATAATCCTTATAAAAACACGACAGACCTAACGCTCTTTTTTCTCTATCAATATATTTAGAGAACATATAATTGCCAAGAAAATCGTCATCCTTGAAAGTGTAAA
The DNA here is from genome assembly GCA_028701595.1 of Herbinix sp. Lineage (GTDB taxonomy): Bacteria > Bacillota > Clostridia > Lachnospirales > Lachnospiraceae > Mobilitalea. The sequence continues at coordinate 2,044 of JAQVQL010000365.1, read as the reverse complement.
GTTCATCATTGTTATATTCGGCATTGCGAAGATCAGTGTCGGGTTTTACGCCATTTTGCAGTAGAAACTCTAAAACATCGTTGCTAGAATCTGACCCACAATACATATTAAAATGCAGAATGTCAAATTTTGTAATCACTTTATAAAATGCAGAAATGTTCTTTTTGTTAACTGCATTTATATCTGCTCCACTTTTAACTAATTCTTTGACTATATCTAGATTTTCCATTTGAGACGCTATAATCAGAGCTGTTGATCCATCATTAATTCTTGCGTCTGGATCGGCCCCGTATGCTAAAAGAAGCTTAACCATGTCCACATCTTTTCTTCTTGCTGCGACGTAAATTAAAGGTTCCTTGTTTTCCACAAGTTCATAGTCGATTACTGCACCTTGTTGGAGTAAAAAATCTGCCATCTGCAGATCGCTTTTGTATACAGCATAATCGAGATAAGTCATGTCTTGCTCATCAACAATATTAATATTTTTTTCATCGCCAAGCAAAATTTTCAATAAATCGCCATTACTTTCACCTTCAGTTGATTTTTTAGAAGGCTCACTTAAATTATTTTTGGCTCGATTATTTAGTAAAAACTTGATCTGTTTAAATTTTTCATCAACGTGTCGCGTATATAAAAAAGTGGTACTGGAGAACGCCATACAAAACTCCTTGATGTTTTAATTTAACATAAAATTAATTATGATTCAATCACTTCCAAAAAGTTTAATCTTATAAAAAATATCCTTAATACTTCATAAGATACTCTTCCGGAACCTTAAAAAGTTTTATCGCTTTCTGATGAAGTTTGAATAAGTATACTTGGCTATAGGCAAGATCGACAGCGATATCTTCCCAGTTCCGGCAGTTAATGTAACGCTCACGAAGGATTAATTCCAACTTTGCATCACCAACTTCGGCGATCGTCCGTGCAATATTCTGCTTTAATGCGAATAGTTTATTGATTTCATCCTGAATGATGTTCTCTAGTTCCATTATTTTGTCTATATACCGAATAAATGGTGCCTCTAAATTAGGTTGCTGTTTGATCTTATCCGGACCATAGCTCGGACCGCTTGGACCAAGCGCGATTGTGTTTATATAGTCGAGTTCATTTTGAAATGACTTAATCCGATTATTGAGGTGTCTCGCCTGATTTAAGTATTCTTTGGCATTCATAGCGTCTTTTCTCCTCTCGTAAAGTTTTTAATAGTAGTTCCGGATTCATAAAAGTTAATATACCGAAGTATGGCGAGGCAATAAACTGCTCAATGGACTTGATTTCTAAAAGGCATTGGTTATGCTTTCTTTCATATTTCGCACGATTCGTTAATCGCATGACTGCCCCTCGATCCGTAAGGAGTCTTAAATCCAGACAGGCTTTTCGATAGTCGATAATGGCATGTTTCACGATGTCTGCGGCTAGTTTCTCATAGCCCCTCATATTTTTGCCCTCACTGCGTCAAATAAAGCGTTTTGTAGAGTTTCTTTTCCGTTAAGTACTCTTAATATCTGTTCATCGATCGTCTTATCGGCAATGATGTGTATGACGACAACCGTTTCTGACCTTTGACCTTGTCGCCATATACGAGCAATCGTCTGTTGATAAAGTTCAAGACTCCACGTTAGACCAAACCACACGAGCTTTGATCCGCCACTTTGGAGATTAAGTCCATGCCCCGCAGATGCTGGATGAATTAACCCTACTTGTAGTTTTCCTTTATTCCAGTTATCGATACTTTGCGAGGTACTTAACTCCTGATAAACAATGCCGAGTGAATCTAGTCGCTCTTTGATTCGTTCAAGATCGTGTTTGAACCAGTAGGCAAGTAGGATCGGATTACCATTAGCGGACTCAACAATATCCTCCAGGGCATCAAGTTTTTTATTGTGGATGACTTCGCTTTTTGCTGTTTCGGTGTAAATGGCACCGTTAGCAATCTGCGTTAATTTGCCTGTCAGCACTGCCGCATTAGCCGCGGTTATTTCTTTACCTTTTAACTCCAGCACGAGTTCGTCCTTGAAATCTTCGTAGAACTGATACTCGT
>JAQVQL010000061.1 GCA_028701595.1 Herbinix sp. | reverse complement strand
TTTTTTAACATAAAAAAAAACGTAGCCATTTAAAAGCTAACGCTTGGAGCACTCATACGGGGTCAGTCGACGAGTTCGGGTGTCCAAGTTACCTTACCTGGTATACAGGTTTCACACCTATAATTAGTGGTTACCCCCATTTACATTCCCTTAGTAGTTATAAGATAAAATGTTTTTGGTATATTATTTAACAAAATAAATACATTTTTTATTATAGCACAAAATTTTATTATGTCAAATGCTCTCATAATAAAATCTGTCATCCAATATTTACCATTATGCTTGTGTAGTGTCTATAATCACGTCACATATACTCTTAATCTTAAGCGTATTAAAATACAGGTTTTCTAATGGAATCCATTTGTCTATAAAGTCTTGAAGCTTTTCTTTCCCATTTCTTTGCAAAATACGCTGCAACTGCTCGTTTTGCTCTATCTCTAAAAAAATTGACAAATCATATAAATCTCTTAGCTGTGGGTGTAGACAATAAGAACCCTCAATAATATTAAGCTTTTTGAGTCCTACCTTTCTTGGCTTATCATATCTCCACTGTCCGCATATATAAGGTCGATAAATGACCGCTCGATTGTCACTAAGCGGCTTCAACACTTCTTCCTTAAACCTTTCATAATGTACATTTCCTCCAGGCTCATTAAGACGCTCCTTTGTCCTGATTTCTAACGGAAGAAAATAATCGTCCATATGAAAGATATTGCATTCATATGCTTTAGCTAATAAGCCTGCAAGATAGCTCTTTCCACTTCCACACATACCATCTATAGCAATAATGATGGTATGATCTATCTTAAGTAATTCATCAATTTTATCAAATATCTGTTTATAAAATGATTCTGCTCTGTTATATTTCATAAAAACCTCGTTAAGTTAATCAATAATAAGCTAGGTCTATAGATCAACGATTTTCCTTTATGTATTCCATTACTTCCCCAATGTTCTTAACACCAATTAGCTTTATTCCTTCAGGAGCTTTTATCTTACCTCTATTGGCCTGTGGTAGTATACATATCTCAAATCCCATCTTAGCAGCCTCTGCTACTCTCTGATCTGCCATGTTGACTGCTCGGATTTCTCCTGTAAGTCCTACCTCACCAAATAAGATTGTATTGCTTTTAATAGTAATGTTTCTAAAGCTTGACAGTATGGCTGTCACTATAGCAAGGTCTAGAGCCGGTTCTGTTATTCTCATGCCTCCGGCCACATTCACATAGGCATCGCAATCGCCAAGCTGTATACCAAGGCGCTTTTCTAGTACTGCCATAAGCAGATTTACTCTGTTATAATCAGTTCCAGCAGCTGTTCTTCTTGGCATATTGAAGTTTGTCCTACTGGTTAATGCCTGTACCTCTACCAGAATCGGTCTTGTCCCTTCTATAGAAGCAGACACCACTGAACCAGGCTCACCCTCGGGTCTTCCGTTCAGCATATACTCAGAGGGATTCTTTACCTCAATTAATCCCGAGCCCTGCATTTCAAATACGCCTATTTCATTGGTAGAACCAAAACGATTCTTCACTGCCCTAAGAACCCGGTAGGATGCATAGTTGTCTCCCTCAAAATAAAGAACTGTATCAACCATATGCTCTAATACTCTTGGACCTGCTACCATGCCTTCCTTTGTCACATGTCCTATTATAAATATGGTGATTCCGGTGCTTTTTGCCAACCTCATTAAGGCACCTGTAGCCTCCCTGACTTGTCCGACACTTCCAGGCGCAGAAGCGATATCCTCCTTAAACATGGTCTGAATGGAATCAATAACTATAATTTCAGGCTTATGTTTATTTGCAACATCCTCTATCAAATCCAAGTTAGTTTCACAAAGGAGCAGAAGCTCGCCGCTAAAAGCACCGAGCCTTTCTGCTCTCATCTTAATCTGTCCTTTGGATTCTTCTCCTGTTATATATAATACTCTTTTTCCTTTGTTAACGATTTCTCTGCAGGTTTGTAGAAGCAGTGTGGACTTGCCTATTCCAGGATCTCCGCCAACAAGAACAAGACTCCCCGGCACAATACCGCCACCAAGTACGCGGTCAAGCTCTCCAATTCCTGAGCTTAATCTGCTTTCGGTCTCTGATTTTACCTCTGACAATAATACCGGTTGCGCACTGATACCCCTATTGCTTGGTCCCGTACTACTCTTCTTAATCACGGGCTCTTCTACAAAGGTATCCCACTGTCTGCAACCTGGACATTGGCCAAGCCACTTGGATGATTCAGTTCCACACTCTTTACAGAAAAACACAGTCTTTGCTTTTGCCATATTAAAGCTTAACCACCTTTATAGAATCACATTTATCTTCACCTAATTCCAAGCTGAATATAAGCTTTCCGCCTAGATTAGTTCTCATTTTACCTAAAAAACTGTCATTCTTATAAATCTCATATTCCTTTTCTGCCTCAAGTTCAAGAGTAATCTGAGCCGTGTCTTCTCCTGTAACATCAAAGCATAATTCATTTTCCTTCTGATTCATATGAAGTACAGCGGTTCCCGGTACAGATTCATATACGAACATGCCATTTCTCTCAAGCTTGGTAATCTCGTTATAAGTCTTTACCTTGTATAAATCTCCTTCATATTCAAAATCAGATAACTTGGATTTTGCATCAAGCTGATAATTACCAAAACTCAGTGTTCCATCATTTTCCTTGCGTATTAACTCCTGAATAACAGTCATTTTATAGTCCTCCTAATATTTTTCAATTTTTGGTAACCTATAACGGAGGACTTATCCTCCTAATATTCTAATAGTATTTGTGTATAGATTAAATGGATTTTAGAACTACCTCATTATCTGCATAATCGATATTAACTGTATCACCTTCTTTGATTTCGCCTGCTAGGATTCCTTCCGCTAGCTTATCCTCAACATTGGTCTGAATTGCCCTACGAAGAGGTCTCGCTCCAAATTTTTCGTCAAATCCTACCTCAGCCAAATGCTCCAATACAGCTGGTGTAGCCTCTAAGCCTATATTCATCTGAGCCTTACTTCTCTTTGCAATATTCTTAACCATAATGCCTACAATTTCCTTAATGTTCTCCTTAGTTAGGGAGTGGAATACAATAATCTCATCAATACGGTTAATGAACTCTGGTCTAAAGATTTTCTTTACCTCATCCATTACTCCTTCCTTCATCCTTTTATAGTCCTCTCCTTCATCTATGACAGAGGCGAAGCCCAAACGTTTTGGAGAAATAATATTCTGAGCCCCTGCATTGGAGGTCATAATAATGATAGTATTCTTGAAGCTAACTTTTCTTCCCTGAGCATCTGTAATATGTCCATCATCTAAAACCTGTAATAGAATATTAAATACATCGGGATGAGCTTTTTCAACCTCATCAAATAGAATTACGGCATAAGGATTTTGTCTGACTTTTTCGCTTAATTGACCGCCTTCATCGTAACCGACATATCCCGGAGGAGATCCTATCAGCTTGCTTACACTGTGCTTCTCCATATACTCCGACATATCGACTCTTATAATAGAATTCTCGGTGCCAAACATTGCCTCAGACAATGCTTTTGAGAGCTCCGTTTTACCAACTCCTGTAGGTCCAAGGAAAAGGAATGAGCCAATAGGACGATTCGGATCCTTAAGTCCTACCCTTCCTCTTCTAATAGCCTTTGATACAGCAGTAACCGCTTCTTCCTGGCCAATAACTCTTTCATGGAGAATCTGCTCCAGATTCTGAAGCCTTTGCGACTCCTCCTCCTCTAGCTTTCTAACAGGAATCTTAGTCCAGCTAGATACTATATCGGCTATTTCTGCCTCGCTGACAACCAGCTGATCCTCAGTTCTTTGTTTTTCTTCGACGACCTTTTGCTTTTCTAGCTCCTCTTGGAGAGTCTCCTGCTGCTTCTTAATATCGCCGGCCTTTTCATAGGCCTCATCCTTAATTGCCTGCTCTTTTTGTTCTTCTAATCTTGCTATTTCCTTCTCCAAATCCTTAATAACCGGAGAGGATGTATAGGCGCTTAAGCGCACCTTAGAAGCTGCCTCATCCATTAAATCTATTGCTTTATCGGGAAGGTAACGATCATTAATATATCGGCTTGACAGCTTAACAGCTGCTGTAAGTGCAGAATCCGTTATTCTTACCTTGTGATGCACTTCGTATTTATCACGTAGTCCATGCATAATCTGTATTGCTTCCTCCTCAGAGGGCTCATCCACAACTACTGGCTGGAATCTACGCTCTAGTGCTGCATCCTTTTCGATATACTTACGATACTCTTCTCTCGTGGTTGCACCGATAATCTGTAGCTCTCCTCTGGCTAGAGATGGCTTTAGGATATTAGAAGCATCAATAGCTCCTTCGGCTCCACCTGCCCCTATAATAGTATGAAGCTCATCAATAAAAAGAAGTACACTTCCGTCACCTATTACTTCGCTAATTACTTTCTTTATTCTTTCTTCAAATTCACCACGATATTTGGAACCTGCAACCATACCAGATAAATCAAGTGTAACCACTCTTTTGTCCTTTATGGTGTCAGGAATATTTCCTTCAATAATTTTAAGCGCAAGACCTTCTGCAATAGCAGTCTTTCCTACACCAGGTTCACCTACTAAGCATGGATTATTCTTTGTTCTTCTGCTTAATATTTGAACTACTCTTTGTATCTCGGCCTCCCTGCCTATAACAGGATCTAATTTGCCTTCTCTTGCATAATCGGTAAGATCTCTACTGTACTGATCAAGTGTGGGAGTGCCCGATTTAGCCTTACCCTTATTCTTGCCTGAAGCATATTCACTCTTTGCTGCATTTATATCTACTCCTGCGGCAGCCAAAAGGTCAATATAAACCTTCTGTATATTAACCCCTAGGGTATTTAATAAACGTACAGCAATACAGTCTGTCTCCTTAATTAAGGCTATCAGAATGTGTTCTGTTCCCGCTTGCTGTGCTTTAAGCTTAGCTGCTTCCTTATGGCTGGAATCTAATATACGTTTTGATCTTGGTGTAAAGCTTCCGCCTTCCATCATTTCTACACTGCTATTTGGCGCTATCAGCTGGTTAACCAGCTCCATAACCTTCTCTACAGTCACACCATTTTCTCTAAGTACTCTGGAGGCGACTCCATCTACCTGCATTAAACCCATCAAAAGGTGTTCTGTTCCTATATAATTATGATTAAGACGAAATGCCATTTCTTTGGCATAATTTATTGCTTGATTTGCATTATTCGTAAATTTCTCATTCATCTTCATGTCCTCCATTCTTGCTTTAGAGTACCCAACTAAAATCTTATCTATATGATTCTTGGTAATTCCTTACTAATATATTCAGCTCTGGACTTATCCCTTGTGGTACTACCAACATTTTTGCCCAATGTCCACTGAAGGCTTCCGGTTTGAACTCCCATCATCATATTATGAACATTGAATTCTCGATCGAACTTTATGAGTCCGCTGTCTGCTCCAAACTTTATCTGAGAAAGAAACGTCATGGCATCGTCAGGTGTAATTTGTCTGGCATATTTTAATATTCCATATGCTCGATATACCTGATCCTCTATCTCATCTGTATTAAGGGATAGCATATATTCCCTTCTCTTTCTCTCCTGCTTCATTACCTGGTCTACAATACGATTAAGATTCTGAATTATCTCTCTCTCTGAGTTACCTAATGTCTTCTGGTTGGATATCTGATATATGCTACCAAGGCTCTTAGTTCCCTCACCGTAAATACCACGGATGGTAACACCATATCTACCAACCTCTTCAATCAATTTCTGAATCATTCTTGCTGCATTAAGTGCAGGTAAGAAAACCATACAGGAAGCCCTCATACCCGTGCCTACATTTGTAGGACAGGATGTCATATATCCATATTTCTCATCATATGCAAATTTTAGCTTATCATAAGCTAAATCATCAATATGATCAGCTACTTCATAGGCCTTCTCAAGATTCATTCCCCCGACAATAGCCTGTATTCTTACATGATCCTCTTCATTAATCATTATACTAACGGTCTCATCTTCTGAAAGTATAAGTCCAGTTGTCTGCTCCTTATCAACCAGGAGCGGACTTACAATGTGTCTCTCAACCATAGCCGCCTTATCAATATCGCTAAGTGACTTGATATTACAGGAATAATACTTCCTATGGTCCTCTTCCTCTAATGCCGAGGTTATGCCCTTCACTTGATCAACTAATTTTATCGCTTCATCTTCCTCTAGCAATGGGGAAAACATATAGTCTTCTAAATTTCTAGCAAGCCTTACGCGGCTGGAAATAACCACATCGCCATCAGGTACAATCTGTTCATACCATTTAAGCATTGTTGGCTTCCTCCTTTTTAAGCTGCCGAATTCTATCTCTTAACCTGGCTGCTTCCTCAAACTCTTCGTTTTCAATTGCTTTCTGAAGCTCAAAGGATAATCTTTCTTCCTCAGATAAATCCTTTAATATACTATCCGTCTGCGATATAAATCCCTTAGGACGTTTGCCGGTATGTGCTTCAGCTCCTTGAATTCCTCTTAATGTCTTCCCTAATACACTATTAAAGCTTTTATAGCAGCCCGAGCACCCAAATCGCCCTCTCTGAAGGAATTCATCATAGCTAGTATTACATTTATCACAAACAAGATCTGGCTTTTTCTCACCAGACTTATTTGCTGTATTACTTTGATGTGCTCCTAGTAGCGTGGACAATAAACTATTAAGAGTCATATCAGAATTTAATAAAGGCTTTTCCATTTGAAAGGATGTGTAATCTGTTGCACATTCTTCGCAAAGATGCTGCTCTGTCTTAGCACCGTTAATGATTTCCGTATATAATACCTTTGCATCTCTTAATTTACATCTGTCGCATAACATAGGAGTTACCCCCTTTCAAATTCATCGAATATCTCTTGGACGACTTCATATACTTCCTGACAACCTATATTCTTGCATATAGCTTTAGCAAGTATGACTCTTAGTTCTTCCTTCATCTCTTCTATGGCTTGCATCTTGTCGATATCAATTGCGATAACGGCACCTTTTCTTCGATCCAGCTTAACATATCCTTCTTGCTTCAATATAGTATATGCTTTATTTACAGTATGCATATTAATTCCTATATATTCTGCCAGCTCTCTGACCGATGGAAGGTTATCACCTTCCTGAATTTGTGAGGTGGCAATGCCATATATGATCTGATTTCTCAATTGTATATAAATCGCCTCTTCACTATTAAAATCAATCTTCACATACATTGTAAACACCTCTTATTAATATATAAGTGATAAAGTTACACAGATATACTAAAATAAAGTTATATCTGTTATATACATTGTATAACAACCAACTCGTCCTGTCAATAGAAATTTAGTCCTCACCATATCCCTTTAGCTTCATGAACAGACGAATAGAAAGGATTACAAACACTGCGCATAGTGCACTTAAAAGGGCAATAATTATAGCGGCTATATTGAGCTTGGAGCGATACTGCTTAGAATTCATTAGCTCCTCATCTATCTCATCTATCTGTTCAGTGATAGGATCAAGTATCGTTCTATAGCGTTGCATGGTCTTTTCTTCCTTATCAAAGCTATATAGGCCTGCTTCGCCTAGCTCATTCTCTGCATATATCAGCAGAAACTCATTATCAAGCTGTTCAGATGCAAGCACAGGAATTGATACACCCGAAATAATGATTTTTGTCTTAATATATCCGGTTGGTATCTTCACATCAGCAGGTAGCTCCATTACTTTATACTTACCTCCGTATATGGCAAATAATTCACCTTCCACACGGACCACCTCAAAGCTACCATGTTTCTTATCAGGTGTAATCGGAGAGGTGTAGGCACCCTCCTCAGGAGCAATCTCCTTCATAACATCTATAGTATATTCTATGATATTTCCAGCTTCCGCAATCACACTGACAATAACTTTATTTTCCCCTTCTTCTAAGAAATCATTACCTTCTACACGAATTGTTGCTTTATCATCTTCTGGAATGGCTTCTACAACGAGCCTATTTACATCATAGTCGACATTTGTGCTATATTCAAATAAATTCTTATCAAAATCAGGGCTAATGCTTGTCGGACTTGTTTTAAGCGAAGAAAGAAAGGCGTTATCCGAAGCAGTATGGGCTGCCTTTACCTCGAGTTCAATTGAATCGAAAAACACAGACATCGGAAGCTCGGATTCATAATCATATATCATAACAGGACCGCTAAACTCAATATTAGTCTTTCCTACCTTTAACGCCTGGAATTCAAGAGCATATTTTCTGTTGTCAGCACCTTCCGAAATATTAATATCTGCTATCTTTAGGAACCCGCTGCTGCCGGTAATAAAAGATACACTACTTTTGTATTCAAGGGTATCCTCGTCATAGATTAAATTAGCTTCTATATCTCCAAACATAGAGTCCGAACTGATATTTATATATACTAATACCGTATCACCAACAGCCACCTGGCTATTATCGGTCGTAATCTCAATATTTGCACTAGCTGCACTCACATAGTTGATATTTAAAAAACCACCCAGTATAAAGAACAAGCAAAATATTAACAATTTATATGATCTTCTTTTCATTACCCTTCCCCCTTTTGCTTAATAATAACATATTAGTTATAAGAAACAATATTTTTTTATAATAAAGTACAAATTCCGGCCAATAGGCTTAATCACCTTACAGGCCGGATACTTGTCTTTTTTGTTAATCACAGCCCAAAATTTTCTCTTGATTGGCTGTTATATTACTCTCTTACTATATTAATAATATAATTTGCTATATCTCCGTTTTCAGCAACTACCGGTATGGTAATCTCATTATTTCCGACACTGAGTGGAATATAGCCTCCTCCAAATACGCTGGCTTTCTTACTTACGGTTGAAGCATTAATTTTCACTGCCTCTGTCTCATTCGATACAATCAAATAATAATTGTATTCTGTCTGGCTAAATGTAGGCGTAATGGTCAGTTTATTATCACTTAGATCAAGAACCTTCAAGCTCTTTAATCTATTATTAGGATTAAACTGTGTTGTAGGTCTCGGCGAAGCATTTGCTGGCATATTCAAATACACCGGTATTGAAAATATTATGGGAGACTCTATCATGTTACTATATGCCGCTGCAATCTTTCTTGCTTCTGCCCATGGTGCTTCCACGTTAGTCATGTATTGGTGGAAATATGTAGATACTGGGGTTACATTAAATTTCTGCAAATAGACAGTATCCTGTCCTTTATTAATATAAGTACTTCCAAGGAAATATGCGCCTCCTACTATGGATTTATAAGGATTTATCCACGGTATAAGATATGTCTCATTAGCTATCGCATTTTTGCTACCATTCTTAGCATATCTCAAGCCATTGGCAATTGCTCCCCCACCGGGGCTGTCATTGGCTCCGATATTATAAAAATTATAGTATCCTTCGTAATCTTTATAAGTACCTGATACGCTGTTACTTAAGGTAGCAGGGCCTGTTACTACCTCCTGCTTAACTCTGGATGCCAGATGATAAGGGCTTACCCCCGAATACTCTGCAGCCTTTATGAAGGTCTCACCATAGGTATAGGTCTGGCTATTTCCCGAATCATTGGTAAATGAGTAGGAGGAATTGTATAGAGCCGTACCCTTTAATACATTTTCAACTCCAGCATTGGTCTGGTAACGATTTTGATATCTAAGAAGTTCAAATTGGAATATAGTATCCTCATCAAGGAAATTCCTTGGATCCATATAATATTCAACAGTAGCTTTGGAAGCTGTAACCCAATATGAACCATCATAAATAACAAATTTGTCGGTCTTCCAATCATAAGCTCCCTTATCGAAGGATAACCACTCTACACTCTTAGAATTTGGAATTGTGTTCTTACCTGGTATACTTTCTGCAGTAATTACTGTATTCCAATCAAGTCCTGTATGATATGCCTCAAACACCCAATTAGGGTGGATTGCATGTAATCTTCTTAAGGAGTCCTTATATGTCTCTGGAAAACCTTCCATAGAAAGCCTTGTCTCAAAGTCCACGTTGTCGGGGATACCTTGAGGTGGAGCAGGCGTAGGGGTTACATTTTGAGATGGCCCAGGATTAATTGGTCCGTTACCCTGTGGCATATCTGCAGTAATATAGATATATTCAGCTCTAACATAACCTGTGGTTATATTATTGTAAGTTACAAGATACCATACATTCCCATCAACCGTAATGGATTTTCCAACCGTTACCTTTGATCCACCTATAAGCATGACTGGCATTCCACTTGAATCATATAGAAAATCATTGGATATATTTATATCCCTAAAGATATTCATGTAAATGGTATTACAAACATATCCTATTACTGGTTCTTCTATATAGCTGTAAATCGGATTATCGTAAATTTCTAAAACTTGTCCAACTTCAGGAGTTGGCATTGGTATAGGTGTAACACTGGGTGTCGGTATTGGTGTAGGAATTGGTGTTGGTGTAAGCATTGGCGTCGGTACCAGTGTAGGAATTGGTGTTGGTGTTAACTCCGGTGTCGGGGCCTTGCTAGGTTCCGGTGTCGGCGTTGCCTTAGGAGT
>JAQVQL010000364.1 GCA_028701595.1 Herbinix sp. | reverse complement strand
TACCAACAAATCCATTGCTGCAACTGTCTTATTATCCTCGTTCATCTTCGTATAGAAGGCCTTAATATCCTTTGGATAATCTGTTACGAAAACCGGCTTCTTATATATCTGCTCTGTCAGATAGCGTTCATGCTCAGTCTGAAGGTCACAGCCCCAGTATACCTTAAAATCAAAATTGTCATTGTTCTTTACTAATATATCTATTGCCTCTGTATAGGTCACATGGCCAAATTCTGAATTTGCCACATTAGTGAGTCTTTCCATTAATCCCTTATCTACGAATTGGTTAAAGAAGTTCATTTCCTCGGGTGCGTGCTCCATTACATAGTTAATAATATATTTTAACATCTTTTCTGCCAAATCCATATTATCCTTTAAGTCTGCAAATACTATCTCTGGCTCTATCATCCAGAACTCTGCTGCATGACGAGTAGTATTGGAATTCTCCGCACGGAAGGTCGGTCCAAATGTGTAGATATTCTTAAAGGCCATGGCAAATGTCTCACCGTTAAGCTGTCCGCTTACTGTAAGATTGGTCTCCTTACCGAAAAAGTCCTCTGACTCATCTACCTTGCCATCCTTTGTTCTTGGAGGGTTGTCTATATCAAGGGTGGTAACCCTAAACATTTCACCAGCTCCCTCAGCATCACTTCCGGTAATTATAGGAGTATGAACATAGATAAAGTCTCTTTCCTGGAAGAACTTATGGATTGCATAGGCTATAAGAGAACGTACACGAAATACTGCTTGAAATGTGTTTGTTCTTGGTCTTAGATGAGTTATAGTTCTCAAATATTCTAATGTATGTCTCTTTTTTTGGAGAGGATAATCAGATGTTGAGCTTCCCTCAATCACTATCTCATCAGCCTGTATCTCAAAGGGCTGTTTTGCATCTGGAGTAGCAACCAGTTCACCGGTAACGATGATTGCGGAGCCCACATTAAGTTTTGATATTTCCGCGAAATTATTCATCTTATCATGATAGACCACCTGTAATGTATCAAAGTAGGTTCCATCATGAAGCACTATAAAGCCAAAGGTCTTGGAGTCTCTTACGCTGCGAATCCAACCTCCGACTGATACTTTTTTACCGATATATTGCTCTTTGTTACGAAATAACTGCCTGATTTCTACCAATTCCATAGCTTAACTCCTTCTTTATCAATTTTTCTTATTTCGATTAGTATATCACAAGATTGCCAGAATACAAGTAAAAATCCTTATACATCGACTAAAGCCTCAAGAATTGCCTCTCTGCTTCTTTCCCTTACATTAAGAAAATTAAGCGGTTCATTAATATCCCCCAAGGTATGGGCATCAGAATTCGTAACTATATTACACTGTGCAAAATATGGATGCAGCACACGTAGCTTATCCGCCTTATTCATATCCTTTATCTCCACGCATCCAAACCTTACTTCTGGAGGAACAAATCCCAGGTTAGATATTAAGCTATTGGAGCCTTTATCCACATGAGCTGGGACATAGACGCCTCTATATCTTTTCATTAATTCATCGAGACTATCAAATGATATACTTGTAGCATTTATTAAGAGGTTAGGCTCATTGCCAACCTTTAAATCCTCATCATTATATATCTCCTGCTTGCCAAATATATTCTCATTATTTGTTACCTTTATTAGACTGTCATATACGTAGCCATCAAAGGCAGAAGCATCCTCTAATGTCCTGAAATAACAAAGCACATGGACTTCCTCCATAGTGCATAGCTCCATTCCAAAAACAACAATTATATCGTTTTTCTCGGCATAGCTATAGACTGCCGGTAGATTTTTGCAGGAATTATGGTCTGTTACTGCAATAATATCCAGCCCGAGAAGCTTAGCCATATTTACTATATTTGCAGGAGTCATATCCTCATCACCACAGGGAGACAGGCAGGAATGGATATGAAGGTCATAGGATAGCTTAGTCATGGAGCCTTCTATAAACCAGCAAGGCACAATCGAAAACTGGAAGCTCGGTTCTAAGTACCGTAATATCCTTCTCCTTTGCCTTTGCGATGTCCTGCTCATTAAGTGTGCTTCCTTCTGCAAGAATTATGCATGCCGCCTCCGCAAGAGATGCTACTGCCAAGGCATTGGTATTTGCCATCACCGTAACCCATGCGGCACCCTGTGGCATTCTTCCCATAACAATGCTAAGCAAATCACAGCAGTATGGAACGGTTACCTCCCTAGATAAATCATTTCCTTTATTCAGCACCTCAAATTCACTTAACATATTTATAAAGCTTCCTAATTGCATAGCTTTCCTCCCGCTACCTCTTTCCGTCAAGTCTTGATAGCTCTCCTGACAATCTGTGAATATAATCCTTAAGAATATGTATACAATCCTCCTCCTTAGCCACGCCGCGGACTATATCCTCCGCTAAGGCTTTACAGGTTGGAGCGCCACAGGAGCCACAATCAAGTCCGGGGAATCTCTTACATAGTTCCTCTACTCTTGCCATCTTTTTTATACTGTCATTCATATTATTGCCTATTTTAAATACGGGCTCATATAATACATCCTCGGTCCAATATGTGTTACTATTTTCATTTTCATCATAATGAGAACAAGAGACAGGAAGATATTTTCTAAGCCTCTTAAGCTTTACCTTTGCTGCGTATG